>JAZUEA010000247.1:0-2779 GCA_045639945.1 Myxococcota bacterium | reverse complement strand
TGTCGAGCAACTTCGCGGTAGGGACAAAGCTCTTTTCAAAAGGAACTTTGTTAAGATATCCATGCACTGTCCGTCCGCCGAAGTCGGCAACCAAGCTGAGACCTTCCCACCCCTTCAGCTGGTCAATCTCCAAGTCGTACTGCTTCTCGAGATCTGCCCGGTTCTCTTCAGATATAACGATTGCTTTAGGCATTACTTTCCCTTGCTCCTCTTTTTGGCATTTTTCTTGAAGTAGTTGAGCTGACGCTGACGTTCGCGCTTAACAAACCATGTGTTTTTGCCGTTTAGCGAGTCCTTAAAGGCTCTTCCGCCAATATATCGACTAACGATCCGATGAGGGAAGTAGTCTGAGACGATGAACCAGATATGCATCAGCGTGGTGTTGAAGCGATAGAGCGCTTCCTGAAACTTGTTCGGGGGTACCATTAGTTCTCCTTATGTCCTAGGCAAATATCGGAGCACTCTGCTCCTACGGGATCGGCGTTGTAGCCGTAAACAAGCTGACTGTCTTGGGGATCGCATCGCGCCTTACCTCGATTGACTCCTTCGCAATGGATATATCCGCAGCCCTTGTACTCGATCTGGCGGTTGCAGTGCTTGCAAATAAGAATGGAGATCTTGAGGCCTTCACTAGGCACCACCACGTTCTGCGCCTGCATCTCTGCGCGGTTCATAGTCATCATCCGATTGACAAAATCATCCGCGGTGGGGAACTTAATGGGCCCTATCGGCGGGAACGCACGATTCACCAGTTCGAGAGTAGTATGGTGACGCTGTTCCTCGCCCTCCCAAAGAACCACCCAGTAATCGACCTCTGTATCGGAGCCAACCAGACGAACGTTACCTCGGCGATTGATCATGTATTGCGGATATCCCGGAATCCCGCGCCATTCTTCGTCTTGCTCCGGATCCACGCCCTCTGCGGTACTGGGAGCGAACTTCTTCATTTCTTCGTTGAAGTCTGTGGGTTCGAACTTAAAGGCAAACGCGTTGGCTGCGAGGTTGATGTCGTCCAGAATATACCGAATAGCCTCTTCACTAAGCGGCTTTGAGTTCTTTCCACTCTTCCGTGCCCACGGCTTTACCAATTCCCGCCATGAAATCTTTCTCATTGAAACTCTTCTTTCCATCTAGAGACTTGTCTATCGCCTTGTCAATCATTGAGTTCGACATTAGACGATAGTAAAATAGATCAACGTATGGCGTGTTGAGACGATCGATTCGACCCATTGCCTGTTCGTTGATCTTGTATGAATAGTTAAGCGAGTAAAATACCGTTGCGTTAGTGGTTACGCAGTTCCAGCCTTCTGCTCCTGCAGTGTACTGAACCAGATATAGCCACCGGTCGCCCTCCGGTATCGGTTGATGCTTGTGACCATTCCACTCGGCCGTCGGGATGTTTAGCTGTTCTGCCAACATTCGAAGGTTAGCGAGCTCATGATTGAAGTTGTAGAATATGATCAGCCTCGGGTGCTCCTCAACAATATCGATCACTGCTTCCAAGCGTGACAGATCTGAGTTGACGAGCTTGCGCATCACTATGAAGAGTTCTGCAATATCCCGGATGGGACGATCCTCATAGATATGCCAGCGGTCCTTGGTTACTCGCTTGAAGGCCACTTCGTCATAGGAGACCAAGACATCTCGTACGTGACGCTTCGTTCGTCGCTCGTAAGGCATATCCACGACCAGTGCCCGTCTGAGGGCGTTAAGCCGGCCTGTCTCAATATATCGATCAACCTTTGGGAACTTGCTATAGCGAGAGAAGACAACGTGCTGTCGTAGAAACTCGGTTCGATTCTTGTAGAATCCATTAGCGATGAATACGGGTGCGTAGTCCATCCAGTTGTCTCCGGGCGTGGCGCTGAGCATAACCCACTTGTTATTTTTGGCAATGCTGTAGAAGGCTTTAACCCAAGCACCGGAACCGACAAGACGTTGCTCGTCAAATATGAAGAAGGCATCCTTAACCTCTGTGTAGTTGATGATGTTGTTCCATGAGTCGACAACGATCTTAACGCCACTTATGGATATGGTCGGGTCTGGGGAGATCAGGAAGGATACTGCTTCTTTCTCCCAGTCCTTGTCGTCCCGCTTCTTTGCTGTAGTGATGACATAGATATCGCGAGGCTTCTTCATCTCGCCCATCTCACCCCAGCCGTTTAGCCGGAGAGTGCCTTCACACACCTTCATGTAGTAATATGCTAGAGCGGTTCGAGACTTACCAGTACCGACGCCGCCTTTTAGAATGCTGCCGTTGCGCATCTCTTCGATGGCTTTTACCTGATGCGGCCCTAGCTCTACTGCCATTAGTCGTTAGACCAGCCCTCGCAGAAATACCCATTAGGTCCTTCCATGTGATAGTGCCCGCCATGTTCGTGGATCTGACCGCAGTGAAGAACTCCGCTAGCAATCTTAGATGCCTTTCGAGCCTCTAGCTCAAGCTTATGTGCAATGATTCGTGTGACAACTGCACCATCGTCAAAGATATGATGCATCCCTCTATGGGTAGCGTCCCTTAAGAAATACTCGAGCTGCAGCCTAAAATGCTCAGTGTCCATCATGGCGACATCAAAGTAATTTCGGAAGCTGAGTCGGTTCTTGCCGTCATTACCCAATTCGGTAAGTGTAATTGCGCCGGAACCACCGTCACGCAACTCCAGAGTTACAAAGCGGCGTTCATCAACACGGTCAACAACTGTGTCCTCAAACTCAGCCCAGTAGGGATAAGAAATTCGTTTCATCAGTTTTACTCCTTAAAAATCGTACTCGTAGGTGT
>JAZUEA010000246.1:0-4620 GCA_045639945.1 Myxococcota bacterium | reverse complement strand
TTTGGTGAACATCGTAAAGCTGAAGTTCCAAATCGCCCGCCGAGCTATCAAACGCGATCGTTGCGTCTAATCTCTCGGTTTTCTTAAGAAAAATGGAATACCAATCGTCATCACCTTTGCAGACGTTCAAATCAGTGTAGGTCCCAGGCTCCATTTCAACAGCCAAATCCATAGAACCGCTTGTTTCAAAAGGACTTCCGTTTGGTTCATATGGATCGCTTTCACACGCAGAAGCCGCATCGACTCGCAAGTGTGTGCCAATCGTCAAGTCGTTGTACGAAAGCTCCAAGCGCCAAAGACCTTGCGGTATCGATTCCGGCAAAGAAAACAGCGCATTCATCGGAACAAACGGTGGCTCACAAGCGGGAATCATCACCGTTCCCAAAGTAAGCAATTGCGAACCAACCAAGTTTACCTGAGCCTGAGAAGACTCAAAGGTTGAGTTGCAAATGGCCAGCGCATCAACAGAAATTCGTCCACCCGGCGCTACAACCGACGGCGTCACATTCAACTGCGACAAGCGCAAAACTGACTCATCCGAAATCGCGCGGGCGACTGGCGTTAAATTATACCTGAAATTCTGAGCACTTGAGATTTCAAACACCACAATCTGAGACGAATCACTGGGAGGCAAATAGAGCACTCGATTTTCACCCACTAAATCTGCACAACCGAGCATTTGAAAATTCTGATCTTGAGCACAAACACTAAAATCGAGCGTCTCACCTTCTGTAAGTGGCGTTGCTTCAACAGTAATTTCAATTTCGAATCCGGGCGGAACGGTCATATTAAACCAGTCCGTGTGATCACACATCGCCAAATTCAGCGTGGTGTTCATGCTCACAAAGCGAGACCAGGCACGCGAATTGTTTTGCTCGTAAACGTCTTCCGGACAACCACCCGTGGCGCCTGAAACTTGAAGCCTGCCTGTAGAAATCGCAGTGTTATTTGAGCGATCGCGATCGCCGGTTAATTTCAAATCCGGATCAACCACGACAGCCACATTGAAATAAATGATCTGCTGATCCAAATCCGCAGGTACTTCAATGTCTGCTGCGAAATCTGTACTTCCGTAACCTTCTGTATTTTCAATTGATTTTGAATAAATCACAGTTCCCGGCTGTGACATTTGTTGATCGCTATAAAGCACAACTGCCACATCGTACGGTCCCGTTGCGTCCATGCCCAAATTGTGAATCTGCGCCTCGACATGCAGCGTTTCACCCACAAAAACAGCGTATGGACTGTAAGAAATATTGGACGCAGCCAAGTCCAAATCGAGCGCACCTCCCAGCGACAATAGTTCAGAAGTCCTTGTATTATTTGATAAATTCTGATCTTTCGTCGCATCGTTGGGATCAGCCCACGCACGCAATCGATAGTTACCCTGCTTCACACGCTCATTAATAGGCAGCTCCAAATTCAGCGTTTTTTGCTCGCCCGCCGCTAAGCTTGAAATATTGCTCGAACGCAGCTGAACACCTTCGCCACCCGCTTCAGGAATCGCATGGAACTGAACCACAAAGTTTCGGTTTACCGATGTAAGACCGCGATTTTCAATAAGAATACTTCCTGTCAGCGTTTGTCCGTAGGCGACTTTATTCTGATCCAACACCAAATTCGAAAGCGCTAAATCCACACCGTCCACTTGCATGGGCGCCGACAAATTCAACGTGCCCGGCCATATATAGGTGTTGTTGTCCTCGCGACGTTCCTGAACCACATCTTGTGGATCGAGCGCTGCAACCAGCTGCCATTTCCCAGCTTTCACTTCTGCCGGTACTTCAATAAGCGCCGAAAAAGTATTGGAAGACGACATTGCAAGCGCAAAACCACTCAACGCAGAAACAGTAATCGTTTCTCCGGATTCATGAACAAAATTCACTTCATAGCTTGCATTGACGACCGGTTCATTGCCGAGATTTTGTATACAAATTTCAACGTTGCCCTGACCACCCAACTCAAGCGTTACCGCTTCTCCCAAAAGTCCTGCCACACCTTCAAGTTTCACACCACAAAACGCTAAATCTGCGCCATCTTGCAGGTTGTTTCGAACTTCAAGCGGCGCTGTGAGCAAATTGTCAGATTCGTCTGCATCGCCCACCAAATCATCCGGATCAACCACCAATAATAAATAGTAATCGCCGCTCGAAACGTTTGTGCCCACCGGCAGTTCCATTTCAAACGACTGCCTGTCCTCAGTCAGGTTCAACAAAGGCGAACGCCAAATCTCAAGGTCTGTTGAATCAAAGCGTCTATCGAAAGATAAAAACACTGCAATATCAAGGCCATCCACCGCATCTGCGCCTAAATTTCGCGCAAGGAACGAACCTTGAACCACCGAACCCGCCGTTATGCTGCGCGGCAAAACAAGCCAGTTCGAAATTTGCACATCCATGGGCTCGGCAATTTTGACCGAAAGCGAAGACGCCTTGCAGCCGTTTCCTGACGCCGTAACTTTATAATTGCCTGAATTTTCAAAGAGATGCGTTCCTGTAACAGCGAGAGTGCCGTCTCCAAAATCCCACAGGATCTCGCCAGCTCCAGCATCTGAAGATTCGCAAGTCGCTTCAAAATCAATGGCGCAAGGGGCGTTGCATGTGAGTCTAGACGCCGAAATATTCAGTTTTTCAGTTTTCTCAGAATCGTCATCGCAACCACTAACAGCCCATAACGAAAAGAGAATCGCCAAATTTCGAAAGCGCATCGTGAAACTCCGAACAGAAATCACGCATCTAAAAACGAATAGAGTACACAAGTGTTGCATCTCTGTGGAGTGCATTTATGTGATTTTTTATATAAATTTTAGAGGCTTGTGAGGAATATGACAGGTTACAACTATCGAAAAACATTAAAGTTTTTCGCTTGATTTCAGATTACATATCGCGTAATTCGCTCTCGTTCATTGGTCGCAACTGGAGGTTCTATGATCCGCAAAGCTCTTAGCGCAGCCGTTTTGGCTTCTGTCCTCGCTCCTGCTGCCGCTTCTGCCGCAGGTGGCAACTTTGGTGCTGGCCTCATCCTTGGTGAACCCAGCGGCCTTTCTTTGAAGTACTTCTTCAATCAGCAAAACGCTGTCGACGTTGGTTTGAGCTTCTCCTTTAACCACGATGCTCTCTACGTCCACGCCGATTACTTGTGGCACTTCAACAACTTAGGCTCCGGCGCTCACAAGTTCTTGCCTTACGTCGGTATCGGCGGTCGTGTTGGCGTTCACGGCGATGGTGATCACGGTGGTGGTGCCATCGGTGCGCGCGTTCCGCTGGGCATTGCCTGGATGCCGTCTGCCGCTCCGATCGACGTCTTTGTCGAAATCTCTCCCGGCGTGAACGTCATTCCTGAAACCTACGGCTACATCGGCTTAGGTTTGGGCGCTCGCTTCTTCTTCTAATCCTCCTTCGCTCCTCAGAAATCTCCCCTCTCTCCATAAAATCTCGCCAAACCCTGCTAGAAATCTCCGCAGCTTCCTTGACCTCGCTCGGTTCAAGGCGTATCGATTTACCCCATTAAACCCACTTGGGACTGATCCCACTGCAACGAAAGACTCTCAGTCTCGGAGTACTCCATGTACGATGTCGCGATTATCGGCGGAGGCGTTATCGGATGTGCCATCGCCCGCGCCCTCTCCCGCTACGAGCTCAGCGTCGTCCTCCTCGAAAAGGAAGCTGAAGTAGGTTTTGGCACCACCAAGGCAAACAGCGGGATCATTCACCCCGGCTACCACGAACCGCTCGACACGCTCAAAGGTCGGCTTGTTGTTCGCGGCAACCAAATGTTCGACAAACTGCACGAGGAACTGGGCTTCGGTTTCCGTCGTATTGGCGAACTCTTGGTTGCTCAAAGCGAAGAAGATCTGCCGAAACTCGATTACTACGAAAAGTTGGCCCACGAAAAAGGCGTGCCAATTGAGCGATGGAGCAAGGAACGCCTGCAGCGCGACGAACCCAATCTGTCTAAAAAGCTGCTCTGCGCGCTCTACGCCCCCACTGGTGCGGTCATCGATCCGTACGAATTTGCCTTCTCGCTCATCGAAAGCGCTCAGCAAAACGGCGTGAAACTCAAAGTTGAAAGCGCCGTGACCGCCCTCGAAGATCGCGGCACTTACCTGCACATCACCACAACAAGCGGCGAATTGGATGCACAGTATGTTGTGAACTGCGCCGGTTTGTACGCCGATAAAATCGCAGGTTTGTTGGGTCTCAACGACTTCACAATTCACCCGCGCAAGGGCGAGGAGTACATGCTTGACTCCACGCTCAAAGGCTTGGTAACTCGCCTGGTGTTCCCTGTTCCTACGCCGAGTTCCAAAGGAATTCTCATTATTCCAACATTCGGTAACACGGTCATGGTTGGCCCAACGGCCATCGACACCGATGATCGCAGCGACATCAGCACGACTCCAGAAGGCGCCGAACAGGTCTTTAAGCAGGTCCGCAAGCTGTGCCCGCCGATCAACGAACGCAGCGCAATCGCTCAATTCGCCGGCTTGCGCGCAGTGAGCAACACCAACGACTTCATCATTGGTCCCACGAAAGTCCGTGGATTTATTAACGTTGCAGGTATTCAGTCGCCGGGTCTCACCTCTTCGCCCGCGATTGCTGAATACGTGCTCGAAATTCT
>JAZUEA010000245.1:0-7400 GCA_045639945.1 Myxococcota bacterium | reverse complement strand
GTTCCAATTGGGCCTGTGAAGCGCTGATGAAGAGCGTTTGGTATTCCAGGAATCGGCCGGTGGCATCGAGCGCAACGCACTTGCAGCCTGTGCGGATGCCGGGATCCAAACCAATGACCGCTTTGCCGCCGAGTGGTGAGGCCAACAAAAGCTCACGAAGATTTTTCGCAAAGATTTCAACGGCTTCCACGTCGGCTTCTTGCTTTAAATCCACGCGAACGTCGGTTTCAACGCTGGGTGCGAGCAAGCGCTTGTAGGCGTCGGCTGTGGCTTCTTGAAAAAGCGTGGCAAACGGTGAGCGCGATTTGAGACCAGCCGTAAGCTCGATTTGCGGCAAAAGTGGTTCAGGCTGAAGCGCGAGTGTGACCTTTAACATGCCTTCGCGTTCACCACGGCGAACAGCCAAGAATCGGTGCGACGGGATATTTTTCACCGGTTCTTGATAGTCGTAATACTGCTCGAAACGCGTGCGCTGCGCCTTGCCCTCGTCGGTCGCTTCTGAAACGAGCGTGCCTTCTTGACGGAACGCCTGACGAACGAGTGCGCGAACTTGGGCATTTTCCGCAACTGCTTCTGCCACAATGTCTTTTGCGCCTTTTAGAGCGGCGGCAACATCGGGAACTTCTTTGGCTGCGTCCACAAATGCGGCTGCTTCAGCCATGGGATCGCCTTCAAGCGGCTGCGCCAAAATGCGGTCGCCCAGCGGTCCAAGTCCGCGTTCTCGCGCAATAATCGCACGCGTGCGGCGCTTGGGCTTAAAGGGCAGGTAGAGATCTTCGAGCGCGGCCTTGCTGGTGCAGGCGGTGATCGACGCCTTGAGTTCGGCAGTGAGCTTGCCTTGCGACTCAATGGATTCGAGTACGGTTTGACGGCGTTCTTCCAATTCGCAGAGGTAAGTCTTTTTTTCCTCGATGTCGCGAATCTGAACTTCATCCAGATTGCCCGTTACTTCTTTACGATAACGTGCAATGAACGGGACTGTACCGCCCGCAGCGAGCAACTCGACCACCGCTTGAACAGCGTGGAGCGAAAGATTGAGTTCCTGGGCAATTTGCGGGACGGGATTGTAAGCCGGGCGCTGAACTTCAGGCGTCGGCGTCTGTGGCGTTTCCAAAGGCACCTCCAAAAAAGGCGCGCATTGTATTCATCTGCATCTTGTTGGTCGACTTGATTCTGAGTTTCGGCTTTGCGAGATTGCTGAGTTAAGCGTTGCTAAGCGCTGATTTGACTTTCACAGCCAAAAAGGAACCCAAAATGAGCGAAGAAAACAGCATTGAAGTTGTGGACAACGCGGACGTGCATCCGGCGGAGCAACAACCGATCTGCCAGAATCCACAACACAAGAAAAAGAAGAATGTGGAACACGTCATCATTCGCCCATATTCGGACGTGGTGTTCTTGTATCCCAGCATTATTATTGCGATTTTGTGTGGTCTGTGGACTTTGTTCGCAACGCCTGAAAACGCACAGTTGGCTGTAACGCCGCTGCCTGGTGTGATTTTCTCGCTTTGCTTCTTTATCAATCTGAGTGTGATTGCGTTTGATTACTCGCGTTTGTCGCTCATTGTGGTTGGACTTTTGGTGGTCATTGCAGGGCTGTTGACGGCGCTTTTTCCCGATACCGTTGCGCAGCTCTTTTCGGACATTGTTCACTTAAACATTGTCATGACGCCGACTTTTTACTGGGCTTGGGCTGTTTTGATTTTGTTAACGCTGCTTGGAGTGTGGGTGTTGGCGCGTTTTGATTACTACGAAGTCAAAAACAACGAGTTGCTTCATCACCACGGATTTTTAGGTGACACAGAACGCTGGCCATCTCCTAACATGCGGATTTCTAAAGAGATTAACGATGTCCTCGCGTATGTGCTTTTAAAATCCGGGCGCTTGGTTTTGATTCCGCCAGGCAGCAATCGCGCGATCGTGGTGCCAAACGTGATCAGCATTAACAAGGTTGAAGCGCAGATTCAGACGCTGCTTTCAACGTTGCGCGTAGATGACGAGGATTAAAGGCAAATCAGATCGGCGGATTATTGGCCGCTGATCTGAACGCCTTTAAAGAGGCAGGTGGGGCAGTGAGCGGTGCCTTCGGCGTAGGCGTCAGCACCAAGCGCGGCGAGGGCAGAGAAGAGCGGCAACAGCGAGCCTGAGAAGTTCGCTTCGATGAACGGTTCTGCAATTTGACCTTGGCGAATGACGTGGCCTTGGCAACCAAAGCTAAGTTCGCCGGTGGTTTGGTTTGCGTTACCACCCAAAAAGCGCTCGATGAGCAAGCCGTTATTCATGCTTGCGCAAAGTTCGGCGAATGACTGCGAACCGCAGCTCCACTCCAATTCGCCGATATCCGAGCCGGTGGGTTCCATGCCGAGCTTGCGCGCATAGTACGGATCGACCAGCCATGTTTGGAGCACGCCGTCCAAAATGAGTGGTCGGCGCTTGGTGGACATGCCGTCGCTGTCCCAAAGGCCGGAACCCAAGCCTCGCGGACGAAGTGGGTTGTCGTGCAACGTGAGCAGCGGCGAGGTGATTTGCTGATTCAGCTTGTCCAAATAAAGGCTGCGTTTTTGCTGAATCGCCGCACCAGAAAGCGGATTTAAGAGCGCGCCCAAGAGCTTGGGCATGGCGCGATTGAGCACCAAAACGTCGTAGTGATCTGTGTTGATGTGTGTGGCGCCCAATTGCGAGCGTGCACGGTCGATGGCGTTTTGAGCGATTTCTTTTAAGCTTCGCAGATCTTCGCGGTGACGTGCGCCGGTGCCATCAGCACCCAGCGGCTTGCGGTCGTGGTTTGGATCTTTGATGGTGAGCATGCTTGAACGGCCAAAACTGGTGCCGCGCGCTTCTCCGTAGAAACCATTCGAGTGGATGCGCACGTTTTCAGTCGTATCGTCCTCGATGGTTGCGGTGGCGGAGATGATGTCCAAATCGCAGTCGCGGGTGAGCGCTTCTAATTCAAGTGCTTGGTTGCGACGTTCGAGAGCGGTGACTTCGGCGTAAGTCTTGTCTTCAAGGTCTAAATCGACGTTGGCTCTCTCTTCGTAGTATTTGGGATCGGGCAATGCGCGAGCCGGATCTGGTTCCAACATCCGAGTGAGCGCTACCGCGGCATCCAGGAATTTTTCGCGAGCTTCCAGTCGCAAGTCAGAAGTGGAGTGGCACGAATAGCGGCCGTCCACGTAGAGCTCGAGACTGAGTGCTTGCTCGGTGCATTCCTGCACGCGGTCGATTTTGCCGTCGCGTGCTTCAACTTCAACGCCGCGTGTGCGACCAACGCTGACTGCAACTTCTTGTGCGCCGCGTTTTTTGGCTTGCTCGACGGTTTGTTCGCAAATCTCTCGAAGGTTCATGCTTGACCTCCGCTTTGTCCGCCAACGGTGATGCCCGAAACGCGAACGGTGGGCATGCCCAGCGAAACCGGAACGCTTTGGCCATCTTTGCCGCACGTCCATCCGCCGCGATCGAATCGGAAATCGTTGCCGACCAAATCGATGCAGCGCAGCACTTCAGGACCGTTGCCGATGATGTTCGTGTCTTTGATGGGCTGCGTGAGTTTGCCGTTTTCAATCAAGTAACCGGTCTTGATGTAGAAGGTGAAGTCACCCGCGCCAATCATGACCTGGCCGTTCAAGAATGTTTCGGCGTAGATGCCGCGTTCCACGGATGCAATGATTTCGTCGCGCTCGCGAGTGCCGGGCATCATGAGCGTGTTGCGCATGCGCGGAATGGGCGGGCTGCGGAATGAGTCGCGACGACCGTTGCCGGTCGGTGCGGTTTTGTAGAACGCAGCGCTCAAGCGGTCGTGCATAAAGTTGGTGAGCACGCCTTTTTCGACCAGCGTGGTGCACTCAGACGGTGTGCCTTCGTCGTCGAAGTTGATGGAGCCACGTGCGTGCGAAATCGTGCCGTCGTCCACGATGGTGATTTCGTCAGACGCGATTTTGCAATTGAGCTTGTCTGCGTAAATGGAGACGTTTTTGCGATTGAAGTCGGCTTCAAAACCGTGGCCCATCGCTTCGTGGAGCAAAATGCCCGACGCACCTCGACCGAGAACGAGTGGCATAAATCCAGCTGGCGCGGGTTTGGCGTCAAACAAAAACAGCGTTCGACGAGCAACGTCGCGAGCCAGCGTTTGTAATTCAGCGTGTGTGTAAATCGCGGAAGTGTCGCGCGCTGCCAAATTGGCGTTGCCGTTTTCTCGTTCAGTTTTGCCGCCTTTTTCGCGTTCGGCGGTGCAGCCCACACTCAATCGCGTCATGGGACGGCGATCCGACGAAATTCGACCGTCGCTGTCCACGATGAGCACGCGCTGTTCGCTTTCGCCAAAGCTAACCTGAACTTTTTTCAGAAGCGGACTTTCTGCGAATGTGAGTTCTTCGAGTTCGCGGCAAAGTGCGATTTGCTCAGCCGCGGAACCTTCATGCGGCGTGACTGGATAAAAATCGCTGCGAGCTGCCACTTCAAACACTTTGGGACCAGAACCTTGCGCGCCTTCCGCAATTAACGCGGCGGTGGCAGCGGCTTCGAGTACCGCTTTCAAACTCAAGTCAGCTGTGTATGCGTAACCGGTTTGATCGCCTTGAACCACGCGCACGCCCACGCCCAAGGAAACACCTGTGACCGCGCGATTGACCGCGCCATCTTCCATGCCCAAAGACGTTGAAGTGGAGTGCTCAAAGAAGAGATCAGCAAAAGTGGCGCCCCGAGCCATTGCTTGGTTCAGGGCTTTTCGACAGAGCGTTTCGTCAACGCCAAAGGGGGCAAAATCTTGGAAGGGATCTGTTGCGCTCACGCGCCTTGCTCCTTGAGCATGTTTGCCAAACGAGGCATTGCGGCGATAACCTGAGACTTTCCCATGGGACGGAGCTTGTTGTACGCGCCCACGAGAATCTTGTTGCTGTTCTTCTTAGCGCGGTCGTCGGTAACCTTGAGCAACGTTTCAGCAACCTGATCTGCGTCGCGAACCATGGCGTCTTTCAGATCTTCGCCCTCTTTGGTCAAATGCGAGGCGTAGTAATCTTCGAGAACGTCTACAAATTCGTCGATGAGTGCGTTGCAGGAATCGTGAATGACGGTCTTCTTGAATGCAACGACTGTTTTGAATCCTGCCTTAATGGCCAAACCGGAAAGACCCGATTTTGATTCAACTTCTTCCTTAATTAATTTTTCGCAAGCGTCGACAGTTGCCGCGCGCTTCTCGTCGTTGAGCAGCACTTCACGTAACGTCATGGGAGAGTCTCACTATTATATATGGGGAATTAATCGAGTAACTCGTCCTCGTCATCGAGGTCGGTATCGTCTCGTTCAGAAGAAATGTCTGCAGGAATGTCAATGAGCTCTTCGGCTTCATCAGGCGCGCTGGCTTTGGGAGAGTCAGAAGCTTCATTTTCAGCTTCAGCAATCATGCGCTTGCGCCAACGATTGAAGTGAATCGCGCCTTCGATGAGACCCATTGTGGTGTAGATGCCCATCAAAACGCAGAGTGTAATCGCGAAGTTCCACTGCCACGTCACAATGACCATCATCACGATGGTCGCGACCAAGAGGCAAATCATGGGCGCGTTCAAACGAGCGGTCTTGAACGTGCGGAAGGGAACCGTGGAGACCATGAGCAGTCCGATAACCACAAGCGCGATAGGAGCTGCAATGCCTAAGCTCGCTGCGGTTCCGCCCACTGTGAGCGTGGCCATGATCGCTGCGGAAACAATGCCAGCGCCGCCGGGAATGGGCAAACCAACAAAGAATGGACTGGGACCGTGCGAAACGGCGGCCATCACGTTGAAGCGTGCCAAGCGAATGACGCCGCAAACTGCGTAGCAGAAGCAGGCAAGCATGCCCAGCGTTCCGTATTCAGAAACGCCAAAGTGCCACGCGATGAGAGCCGGCGAAATGCCAAATGAAATGGCGTCTGCAAGAGAGTCCATTTGAACGCCGAATTCACTTTGCGTGCGCGTCATGCGTGCAACACGGCCATCGAGCGAGTCAAAGACCATGGCAAAAAACACGGCAGCGGAAGCGAGGATCAGCTTGTTCTTGTCGTCCGGTCCAACTGCAGAAGCCGCAGTAACTGCTGCGTAGAATCCACAGAAGATCGAGCTAATCGTGAATAAATTCGGGAGGATAAACATCGCTTTGTGAAGATCAAAGCGAAAATATTTAGGATGCTTGCGACTCATGAGGCGCATGCTACAAGGATCGGCGTCGTGTTACCAGTGAATCACGCAGCCTGAATGCTCTGCGGTTTCATTTTTATAATAAGCAGAACAGGGAATAGGTTACTCAAATTCGGGCAATTCGTGAATCTGCAATGATTTTAAAACAAAACTGACTGCAAAAAACTTGACCTTAGCGCTCAGAGCTTGTACACAGGCGCGCCTTTTCCGTTGGAATGGGTCGGTTCTTCAGGGGAACCGATTTTTGATTAAGAGGTATTCATATGATGCGCACGCGCTCAACTCCGGTCGCAGAGGCCATCGCCAACCGTAAGTGGTATGTCGTTGACCTCGCAGGTCAGAACCTTGGACGCTCGGCTGCCCGTATCGCGTACATCCTTCGCGGTAAGCACAAGCCGACGTACACCCCCAACTGCGACGACGGCGATTTCGTTATCGCCATCAACGCTGACAAGCTTAAGTTCACCGGCAAGAAGCTTGATAGCAAGATGTACTACAAGCACAGCGGTTACGTCGGTGGCCTCAAGTCCATGAACGCCAAGAAGCTCGAAGCTGCTCACCCGGGCGAAGCTTTGCTGAAGGCCGTTAAGGGCATGATTCCTGCTGGTCCGCTGGGCCGCATGGCTTTGAGCAAGCTCAAGATTTACCAAGGTGCCGAGCACCCGCACGCGGCTCAATGCCCCGAGGTGTTGGCGATCGATTCCATGTTGGTTAAGCCGGCCTGAGCGTCCGCTTCTCCTTTTTTTAAGATTTCTGCGAGCGCGCAGTAGACAACCACCCAATAGGGTTCAAATCGGCCGAAATGGCCCCGCGCACGCAATGAAGTAAGGATTTTCCTATGACGATTAAGCAGCCCGAGCAGTGGATTGCCACCGGTCGCCGTAAGGCCGCCGTCGCCCGCGTTTACCTTCGTCGCGGCACCGGCGTGATCACGGTCAACGGTCGTGAGTTCGAGAACTACTTCCCCGCCCCGATCGGCCGCATGCAGATTTTGCAGCCCTTCGAGTTGACGGAGACCCTCAACCAGTTCGACGCCATCGTGAACGTCGCTGGTGGTGGTGCCAGCGGTCAGGCCGGTGCAGTGCGCCACGGTCTTACCCGCGCCCTGATGGAGTACAGCTCGGGTCTCCGCTCCGTTCTTAAGAAGGCTGGCTTCGTTACGCGTGACTCTCGTGAAGTCGAGCGTAAGAAGTACGGTCGTGCGGGTGCTCGTAAGCGCTTCCAGTTCTCGAA
>JAZUEA010000244.1:0-2772 GCA_045639945.1 Myxococcota bacterium | reverse complement strand
CCATGGGACGTGCGATTGTTCGCCAGCCCAAGGTCTTTTTGTTCGACGAACCTCTTTCGAACTTGGATGCCAAGCTGCGTTTGCAGATGCGCGTAGAGGTTAGCCGTTTGCACCGTTCTCTTGGTGCGACCAGCATTTATGTAACGCACGACCAAGTTGAAGCCATGACGTTGGCTGACCGCATCGTGCTCATGAAGGCTGGCAAAGTTCAGCAAATTGGCGCGCCGCTTGAACTTTACGATCGGCCCGTAAATCTCTTTGTGGCAACGTTTATCGGAAGTCCGTCCATGAATGTCATCGATGCCGAAATGATCGGTGGCCAAATCTGCGGCGAAGGCTTCAAACTTGCATTGCCGGAAGATGTGATGGCTGAAGCAGGGCAATCGCTCAAGTTGGGCGTTCGTCCGCAGCACATTCGCCTGTGCAACAGCGGTGATGAGGGTGCCATCGAAACCGAGGTTGAAGTGGTGGAACCCATGGGTGCCGAAAGCAACCTTTACTGCCGAGCGGGCAAGGCCTTACTCACCGTTCGTCAAGAAGGCGTTTCCAGTATCAAGGCTGGTGATCACGTTCATATCGCCTTTGAACGCGAGCACTTACACCTGTTTGACGCTACGAGCGAAAAGCGCCTTGAGGTGAAGCCGTGAGAATCCTCGCCAGTTTGCTCTGCCTGCTTCTCGTAGCGCTGACAGCCTGTGGTCCGAAGGAGGATGACAACACGCTGGTGATTTGGCACTCGTACCGCGGTGACGAAGCGGCGGTTTTGAAAGAAGTGGTCGATCGCTTTGTGCAGAAGCGTGCGCAAGAAGGTCGTCCGCAGCCGGTTCGCGTGGTGGGGTTACCAAACGACAGCTTGCCGAACAAACTCTCAAACGCCATTCCACGTGGCAACGGTCCCGATCTCTTCATTTTCGGCCACGACCGTTTGGGCGACTGGGTTGAGACCGGTTTGTTGGAACCCATCAGTTTCTGGGCTTCCGAGTTGTTGGCCGATCGCTTCGTAGATGGCACGCTTGAGCCGTTGACTTACCGCGGAGATCTTTACGGTTTGCCGCTCGCTTACAAATGCCTGGCGCTGTTTTACGACACCAAGTTGGTCGATGAGCCTCCAGCTACAACGGAGGATTTGATCGCGTTGGGTAAGGCTGTTCGTGCAAAGGGCAAAGATTATTGGGGAATTGCGTACCAAATCGATACGCTTTACTCGCACGCGCCTTGGATGCACGGCTACGGTGCTTCGGTTTACACCGATGATGTGAAGAATCCCGATACGCTCAACATCGACACCGATGCGATGGCCAAGAGCATGCTCTTTGTTCGTCGTATGTTGCGCACCGAAAAAATCTTCCCCGAAGAAGCGACTTCCGCGCTCATTACCAGCTTGTTCTTGGATCACAAACTCGCATTTGTGGTTTCCGGACCTTGGTTTATGGCTGAGCTCGCCAAGCACGATTCGTGGAAAGTTGCCGTTTTGCCTACCGTTTCTGAGACCAATCAGCCGATGCGTCCTTACATGGGCGTTGAAGGTTTGATGCTCAGCGCACACTCAAAACACAAGCAAGCGGCTTTCGAGCTCATGACGTATTTAACGTCCGATCCCGAATCGCTCGAGCGCATGGATAAGGCCGGCCAGATCGTGGCGAACCGCAAAGCTTACCAGCGCGAACTCAAGCGCCCCGAGCTCGAAGTTTTCCAGAAACAGGCTGCGTTTACCGTGCCTATGTCCAACCGTCCCCACATGAATCGCGTCTGGGCGCCCATGCAGCGCGCGTTGTCGAACGTTATCGTTCACAACAAAGATCCGCATGAGATTTTGAAAGATGCGATCCGGCAGATCGAGAAGTGAGGCAATAGATGGATTCCTCCCAAGATATTCTCGGTATTGACCGCTCTGCGCCGAAAGCTGGTTTTGTTGGACCGCTTATCGCTGTGGTGTTGGCGTTGCTCGCAGGCGGCGCTGCGTTTACGGGTTACACCAATTCTCGTTTGAGTGCGGTGGCGGAGCACGAAGCGCAAAGTCGTGTGATTTCGCTGGCTTCCGCGCCAAATCCGCAGGATTTGGTTAAGGAATTCGCGCAAAACGGTTACGACGCTCGCGTGGTTCAAGATCGTGCGGAAGGCAAGCGCTACGCATTTTTGAAGAGCTTGCAGTACCGCGCTCACGTTGATCGGCAAGGCAAGGCGCTTCAGCCAACTGATATGCTCGACAAAGCTTCGGCCGATGCCTTCATTGCCGCTCAAGCCGGCACCACGCTCATTGACGTTCAGGATGACGGCGATGTTGTCGCCAAGCGTGCGTTCAAGGTCATCGACGATCACAACGTTGCAGTAGTGGATGCGCCGCTTGCGCCGTTGAGCACGCCTTGGAAGAAGCTCGCACTTGGTGCGCTGGTCGGCTTCATTTTGTGGTGTGGCATTTTGCTTGTGGGCAAGTGCCGTCGTTGGCCTCCGATTGTGGGTGCGATTCTCGCTGCCGCTGCGATTTTCACGCCCATGATTTTGGCGATCACCGAAATTGAAAAGTACGCCAAGCTTCACGCCGCGAGCCTTCAGCCTGCTGGATTGACGCTTCCGTTTGCAGCGGCTTTGCTGCCAATTTTGGTGTTTGGCGTGTACGGTTGTGTTCGTCGCGCTCAGTCTTCGCCGTATCGCACAGCGTATGCGTACATCACGCCGGCCATGTTGGGCATGGGTTTGCTCATTTTGGTGCCGTTCTTGTTGGGTGTGGTGCTTGCGTTCATGCACCATGATCACGGCAACTACACCTTTGTG
>JAZUEA010000243.1:0-3441 GCA_045639945.1 Myxococcota bacterium | reverse complement strand
CAACACATCGAGCGCGCGCGAATGACATAAATTGATTGCGCTACCAAGTGTTACGCAAATGATCGTTGCGATCAGCGCACGCGGAGAGGCCGTCAAATGGCCCATCAACCACAACAAAACCTCACCAGATCGATCTTTAGCCGCGTATAAAACCAGACTGAGCGCCGCCGAAAACGTGAGCCCAAGCGCAATGCCGGCCAACAAAACGGCATTTAATCCAACGGATTTCTTGTAATTTCCATGGGTTACAACTGAAAAGCGGTAAACCAGCGCCGCTGTCACAAGCGCTCCCAAAAAAGCACACGCTGCAATACCCGCTTCACCGCCAAACGCCGTATTTTTCAGCGCAACCAAGGCAATCGCAGCACCTAACGAGCCACCCGACGAAAGCCCAAGCACATATGGATCGGCAAGGGGATTTCGAAAAAGAGCTTGAAGTGCCGCGCCCGCAAGGGAAAGTCCGCCGCCCACAAACATCGCCATCAACACACGAGGCAGGCGAAGTTGCAGCAAAATCACTCGCGTTTTTTCGTCGCCATCACCCAACAGCGCTTGGAATATTTCGTTGGGCGACAGCGAAACCGAGCCTAAAAACAAACTCGCAAACAACAAAACTGCGAAGAGTGCGAAAATAATTGGCTTTTTCATTTCACAGAATTTTCAGATTCTGTGTTTTCATCGGCCTGAGGTGCGAAAATTTCCGGATGCAAAATTTCGGCCAACCGCTCAACCGCAATTGCAATATTGGGCGATGGTCGCAAAAAAAGCGCCTCATCCTTAATTTGCTGCACACGACCTTCGCGACCTGCTCGCAAATCCGCCCAGCCCGGACGCGATGCTGCATCAGCGGAAGTACTTAAAATTACATCAGGATCGAGCTCAATGAGCTTTTCCGTCGACAGATGCGGCCAGCCTTCACCAACGCGATCTCCCAAATTTTGACCACCCGCCAGCGAAATCATGGACGAAACAAAAGTATTTGAACCTGCGACGGTGAGCGGCTCACCCCAAATATCGAATAAAATTAGCGGCTTATCTTGAGGAAGTTTTTTCTGCAGCTCAGTAAGTTTCAACTTGGACGACAGAATCACAGCATCCGAGTCAACACCTAAAATTTTGCTCAGCCGAGAAGCGAAATCCCATGTGTTTTCAACGCTGTTTGGAGAAAACACCGCCGTTTTTAACCCCAACGATTCTAAGCGCTCGCGAACCTGCAGTTGCCCATCGAGCATGAGCACTAAGTCCGGCTGCAACGCGACAATTCGCTCGTAATCAGGAGGAAACAGCGAACCAACACTCGGCACAGACTGCGCCTCAGCCGGTCGATCACATTGATCGGTTCGCCCAACCAATTTGGCGCCTGCACCGAGCGCAAAAATCCACTCCGTATGCGACGGCACAAGCGACAATACGCGCGATGGATAAAGCGCGATTTTTGCACCTCGGTCGTCAAACACAAAATCTGTAACATCCTGTTTTTGAACAGATTTTTCAAAATTTGGTTGTTCAGAATTTGGAGCAGAGCAGGCGAGACAAACGCTGAAAATGATAAAAGGAAAAAATCGCATACAACTTCATTTCCACCGAAACCAAGGAGTGTCAAGCAAGGCCAGCGAGGAAAAACGACTTAAAATTTGGAAATCTGACTAAGTCGTGACAAAAATACGCGTCAACTTGACGCTTTGCAGACGGCGTGTTAAGCGAGCCCTTGGCTTTCGTTTGTCGCATTTTTGGAGGCCAGTCATGCAGGGAACCATCCTTGTAGTCGAGAGCAGCCGAACAGTTCGCAAAATGTTCGAAATTTCGCTGCAGTGTCACCCCTTTAAACTCGAGTTTGTTGGGGATGGAGCCGCAGCACTTCAGGCAGTGCAGTCGCTCTCGCCACAGTTGGTCTTCATTGATCCCAACATCCCCGGAATGAATGGCTACGATGTTGCAGCCCAAATTCAGGGAATTCCGGTAATTGCGGTCGCAGGCAAAAACCAGCCGCCGCTGGACATGGCCCGCGCGCGCCAATCTCATATCAGCGGCCATATCGTTAAGCCGTTCATGACCCAGAAGTTGGTTGAGGTCGTGTACAAGGCGTTCAACTTGCCGGTACCCGACGCTGCGCTCTTCCGCACTTCAATCCTGGACATCCCGCTCGCCAAGAAGCCTGATGACGCCAGCAAAGCTGCATCTGCTCCGGCTCCGGCTCCGGCTCCGGCTCCGGCTCCGGCTGCTCCGGCTCCAAAAGCACCTGCTCCGGTTGCCCCCGCCGCCCCCGCCGCGCGACCGGTTATGCCTTCGCTGCCTGGCAAGGGCGCCCCGATTGCGCCGCTTCGTGGCACACCGCGTCCGACAGGCGCTTCTCCGGTAATGCCAGCAGCGCCGGCTGCACTTCGTCCGCCGCTGCCAAGCATTCCAATGCGCCAAGGAACGACGGCGACGGCATCTACTCCGGCGGAATCGGCTCGCCCGGTTTCCATCGCGCCGGCAGAACGTCCAGTTTCTATCGCACCTGCTGCTCCGGCTCGTCCGGTTTCCGTCGCGCCTGCTGCTCCGGCTGCACCGGTTGCTCCAGTAACGCCGACGATTCCGGCTGGCGTTTCGCCCACGATTCAAAAGTTGGCGCCGCAAGTTGGCCAAGTGATCGCCGCTGCAGCATCGGCCATGCCGGCCAACGCCACCAGCGAAATGCTCGAGCGCATCGCCTGGGAAGTCATTCCCAAACTTGCCGAAGCGATGCTCAAAGAAGAAATTTCTCGCATTGTTCGCGAGCGCCTCGCCTGATCCCCTCGCCACTTAAGCTCATTTTCTGAGCAAACTCCCTGTTTTATTACAGATTTATTTTTTGGCACACGTGTATTTAAACATGCTCGCTCAACAAGAGTAGGCGAGTTCGTGTCATCTTTGTAAATGACTCGAAACCTTGAAAAATTCTGGGGAAATCTAGTGAGGAAGGTGAGCGCCCTCACTTGGAGAGCGCTCTGAACTCTTGGAAATTAAAGGCGAACTGCATCCCTGCAGGAGACGGTGGGCTCTTCCGGAATGCAGAGGTTGCTCGAAAGATCGCAAGTGAAGCCTTCAGCGCAGCGCTTCGTGCTCTTGCGGCTCTTATCCACAACTTCGCCACCTTCGCCGCCTTCGCCGCCAACACCACCTTCGCCGCCTTCGCCGCCTTCGCCGCCTTCTTCAACATCTTCGCAAGAGGCCAAGCAGGCGTTTGCAGTGACGGTTCCGAAGTTCACCGGCGTGCAAGTGAGATCGCCACCGCAAGGCCTGATGCCGTCCGTCGTGCAGGGCGCGCAAACGCGATTCGGCACGCAGTACTTCATGTAGAGCTGATCGGTCGTGGTCGCCAAATCACCGTCGAGATCCATCGCAAGCGTATCTTCGCAGGTGACCGAACCGTCCGCGCTGCATTGCGAGTCTGCACCGCAAATGCCCTTGCAGTAAGCC
>JAZUEA010000242.1:0-2674 GCA_045639945.1 Myxococcota bacterium | reverse complement strand
TAACAATCGCGGCTCTATTGAAGTGGGGGGCAGGGCAGGGGGAACAAAAAAATGCGCGCATCGAAAAAAGGGCTTGACGTTCAAAATCAAGGCGCGTATAAACGCTCGCGTTCGCCGACTTAATCCCGCATAGCTCAGTCGGTAGAGCATTCGGCTGTTAACCGAAGTGTCGCAGGTTCAAGCCCTGCTGCGGGAGCAAGCCCCTGGGTGATTCACTCAGGGGCTTTTTTTGTGCCATTAATTCTCGATGACCCTTACTGGAGCATCGCCAATGCGCGCGAAATCGATGACCGAGGGCAATTCGGTCAAACACATTATTCTGTTTGCCCTGCCTATTCTCGCCGGTTCGCTTCTGCAACAGCTCTACCACACGACCGATTCTATTATTGTTGGGCGATACGCTGGCGAGGACGCTCTTTCGGCGGTGGGCACAAACAACACGTTCGTGTTTTTTTTCCTAGCGATTTCGCTCGGGTTGTCGACTGGCGCCAGCATTGTTATTGCGCAGGCATTTGGTGCAAAAAACGAAGCTCGTATGCGAGAAAGTGCCGCAACAGGCATGATTTTACTCGCAATTTTGAGCGTGGCCCTTACTGGACTGGCGTTTTTGGTCGCCCGGCCGATTTTGCAAAATGCGCTTTCTGTGCCTGATTCCATTTTGGGAGCTGCGGAGCAGTATTTTCTTATTACGGCTGCTGGATTGACTTTTCAGTTTGCGTACAACCTGTTCGCTGGATTCTTGCGAGCGGTGGGTGACAGCGCTGCCACGCTTTACTTTTTGATTTTGTCATCTGTTGCCAATATTTTGCTCGACTTGCTTTTTGTTGCAGGTTTTGGCTGGAGCGTGGCTGGAGCTGCCGTCGCCACAATTTTGAGCCAGTTCTTGGCCGCAGTCGCGTCCTATTTTTATATGGTCAAAAAATATCCGGTGTTTGCATTCAAACGCAGCGAACTTACTTGGGATGGCGAGTCGGCTCGAAAAATCATCTCTGTCGGATCGCCCATCGCGCTGCAGCTTGTCGTTGTTTCTGCCGGATTGTCTTGCATTCAGCGCGCCGTCAACGAGTTTGGTGTCGCCATGACCGCCGCTGCGACAGTTGGTCAACGCGTCGAAATGTTTTTGCACATGCCTGGCAACGCGTTCCAAAGTGCCATGGCCACTTACACTGGACAAAATCTTGGCGCAGGCAAACCGGAGCGCGTTCAGGAATGTGCCGTTAAAATTGCTGTCATTGCACTGGGCGTTACGCTCGGAATTTCCATTTTGATTTGGCTGACTTCCGATCAACTTGCTCAGCTATTCGGCATTTCTGGTGAGGCCGCTCTGTATTGCAGCGCCTACGCAAACGCAATCGCCGTCACCAACCTTATCCTCTCGCTTTACTTGCCGATTTTTGGTGTTTTCCAGGGCGCGAGCCATTCCGGTTTGCCCACAGTAGTTGCCACCAGCGTTTTTATCGTGCGAATTTTGGTCACGTACCTTTTCCGATACAGCTCATTCATGGGCGCGAGCATTGTGTGGTGGAACAGCCTCTTTGGATTTACTTTGGGCTGCACTGTTGCTTGGACTTTCTTCTTCACCGGTCGTTGGAAACGCGGCATCCACAAACTCGCCAATCCCAATTGATGATTCCTGGCCGTGCGCTTGCTGTGCGTGAGCGAGCGTCTCGCTTTTTTTGAAAAGCAGCCGAGATGACAGATTTAATGATTAATGAAGTGACAGCGTGACTTGAGAGGCTGATGCCATCAATTCCTGGAGTTGATTCTGAGCAAGTCCGGAAATTTTACCCAGGCGTGTATAGGCCCACGAATTGGCTCCATAAAATAGGACGAGCGAACGACTGTTATACAAAACAATATCGCCGGGCTTCGTGGTCATCTGTCTGTCATTGCTGGCCAGACGCTGGGGTAGAGCTCCAACGATTTCAAACTCTCCGTAATTACTTACAAACACTGTGACAGGTCCGTCTTCCAGCAGTTTTTTCAGCGCGTCTACGGAAGCATTCTTTTCCCAGGTTACGGAAACCGAAGTGTCATCAATGGACAAGAACATTGATGTTTCCTCAACCTCTGTTTCTTCTTCTTGAGTAGGCGTTTCCTCGAATGGAACTTGCAGCGGAGAACAGCCAGACAAAAGAATCATGGCCGCGATGGTTAAAACCGAGGGCAGGTGATTCATGGGTCAAACTTTTTTGCCCATGTCATATGCCTTTGTCAGTGCATCTTTGCTCACGCTTCCAGGCTCTGTTGCGCCACCGCCGAACACCACGCCTGCCAATTTGGCCTTGGGAAAACATTCGATCCAGCCTTCCAGGCCGGCAGCTGCGCGACTCCACGTACGATCTTCGTTTTCGGCCGCAGCAGTCATGAGATAGACATCTCGAAACTTATAATCTGCGGTAAACATGGGATTGCCTCGATCCAGCATGGTTTTCATCTGGCCGCTCATTTCGTTGTAATAGATTGGTGTGGCAAATACTAAAACATCCGCCTCAACCATCTTTTGTTCGATCTGATCGGCATCGTCACGAATGACGCAGCGTTTCGTAGTCTGGCAAGCAAAACATCCGCGGCAGAACTGAATGTCCTTATTTATCAGGCTGATTTGCTCGACCAAATGGCCGGCTTCCTGAGCGCCTTTGGCGGCTTCTTTAATCAGCTGATCCGTATTCCA
>JAZUEA010000241.1:0-2872 GCA_045639945.1 Myxococcota bacterium | reverse complement strand
TTAGCATTCTTAAACATGGTATTGATGCACATGTTGAGTGTAATCGAATCATGTTTTATACATCAAATGCATCAGATTCGTTCAATGCTCTTCTTTGTGAAAACAATCAGTTGAACTCAGATGGTGTCATTCTCAAGCTTTCTCAAACCGTCACAAGCTTGAATGCCTATAAGATTGATTTGAATGACATCCTTGTAATCAAAGAAAATAACTTCTATCGATACACTTACAATTATCTCATTAAAAACCAGTCAGGACAAAAAACACAGACTAAGCGAATTACAGATATTGTTCGCGAAGCCTTGCTGATGCACATTTCATGGAACACACTTAAACCTTACTGCACTGAACAGCATATTCCCAAAGAACATTGGAAGAATTTCCGCAATTTTATTGAGGAAAGTTCAACTTTCCCATCTCTTGCCGAAGAGATCGCAAGTCGTGCTCACTGCTCTGAAGCAGAAGCTGAACAGGCTGTTCATGCATTCTTCAAGCGTTCTGAAGACGTTCTGGATCATACAACGATTGAGGATAAAGCCATTTTGGATGCGATTGAAACATATCCGTCCTTGATGGAGCGAGTAGAGCGTAAGTGTGGTGAGATCTGGCGCGCAAATAATTTGCCTGAATATCGAGAATCTGAGCGATTGAATGCGCTGCTTGCTGAAGTAAAATCACATCAAACGATTCTAGATGACTTAAAATCGCAGATTGCTCAGAAAAAAATCGCACTTGAGTGTTTGGATGAAGAGGCAGACGCCCGCATTGAACACACTTTGCGAGAATGCGCATCACTTCGCGCTTCGTACGAATCAGACTTAGAGGAAAGTCGTCTTCAGTTGGATTCGTTGAAGTCGAAAATCGCTGCTCAATCAAAGTTTTTGGACGAATTGCCAGCGTTGATGGCTCAGAAAATTGCGGATGCAAAGTCACAAGCTGCTCAATTCGTGGCTGACTGGGCTTTGCGAGAAGCGTTTATGCCATCGAGTGATTCGCATTCCGTGGTTTCGCTTAAAAAAGGTGAAGCACTGAACTCGCCTGAAATTGTTCAGAATGAGTCGCGTTTTCTGGCTCTTTTGACTCACAATTTGGTCGAGTTTGCAGGCGTTTTGAAAGACCGCGCATACGGTCTGGCGGTTGCGATTTACTCTGCATTTTTGCGCCATTCACCGATTTTGCTGATCGGCCCAAATGGTTCGAGCATTGCAGATGTGTTTTCATGCACACTTTCTGGTTGTCACACAGATACAATTGACGCCACTGAGCCATTCCATCATTCGATCTATCAACAGATCGAAAAAAGCTCTGCTTCTGTTGTGACGATTGAAGCCGCTGCGGATGATTCTTGGCGTCGAGCACTTCCAAAATTACTTGCAATTTCCGGCAAGTTCTTTGTTGTAACGCAACCGTTCGCTGAAGATCTGCCTCAAAATGCGCGCAGCTTGCTTCACTATGTGCTGCCGATTTTGACAGAACCACTGGTTCATTCAATGCCAGCTCCCATTTCAGATGGCAGTGTTTTTGAACCGTCTTTGCATACTTGTTGTGCGATTACGCCTGACTTTGTGTCTTCTGCATCGTTGGCGCCAGCGCTTTATCGACATCGGTTGGCTGAAGTCTTGGGCCTGGTTCGCTCATTCCAGCAAGTATCAGATGATGAGTTTTTGATGTTTGCGCTTCCTTATGCCTATTTCACGAGTGACCATGCGACCGTTTTTGACCAAATGGTGGCTACTTGCACTCAGGAAACGCAGTCTATCATTCGTGCAAGTCTCTTATTTGCACCAGGTGCTTAGTGAATAGATAGAGGTTCGCGTCGCTGAAAAACGAAGGGGCAGCGGCGTCGAAATACGAAGAGGAGGTTCTATGAAAAAATACTTGTTTGTGAACTGTAGTCCGCGAATCGCAGGCAACTGTGATTGTGCGATGAACATCGCAAGCGAGCAGCTCCAAAACATGGAGCGATTCCTGTTGCGTACGCACTGGGTTAAGCCATGCAAAGCTTGTGCGCTCTGCAAGAACGTTCAAGAACCACAGTGCATCCAAGGCGATGACATGGGTGCGCTGATTCCGCGCTTGGATTCGTTTGATGGTTTTATTTTCGCATCGCCGATTTACGCAGGCATGGTGAACGCGTCTGCAAAGGCTTTCTTGGATCGCACTTATCCATTCTTCGTGGAAGGCGCGCTTGGTCCTTCATCGCTTGCAAAAAAGCTCGACAAAAAAGCGATTATCCTTTTGACCGCCGGTGCGCATCCCGCTTCGCGCTATGCAGATCAAGCAGAGATTGTGGCGAATGTGTTCAAGTTCTCGCTCGGTGTAAGTGAAGCGCGCACAATGGTGCTGGATGGCGGTGACATTCCCGGTGCGATTTTCGAAAATCCCGAAAATGTCGTGCGCTGGCGCGAGAATCTGACCTGGCTCGCTCAGTAATCTCAAACTCAACGCTTTGGCTGAAAACAGCAGATACAAAAACAGCCAGAAGGACATTGTCACTTCTGGCTGCTTTGTTGCGCTTCGCTTTGCAGAAGCAGTGAGCGAAGTGTTGCTTCAATCAGCGAGTGATTTCACTTCTTGAGGAAGCCGCACTCGTAAGTTCCGACGCAATCGTCGTAGCAGCTTTCGTACATGTCGCCGCTATCAGTGCCGAAGACCTCGCACATGTCACGGCAAGCGCTCTCAGCGTCGCAATCATCCTCATCGTCGCCGTTGAGTCCGAGGCAATCGGCATAGCAGTCGCTGATGCAGTCGCTTTCGTAGTCGCACTCTTCGTTGCAGTAATAGCACTCGTCGTAGTCATCACCATCATCATCGTCGCCGCAGATGAGGTTGCTGATCGAGTAGCCGAAGTAATCCTTGTGATCCAACAAGG
>JAZUEA010000240.1:0-2147 GCA_045639945.1 Myxococcota bacterium | reverse complement strand
CAATTGTTCGATCGATTGCGGGCGCGGATCTTCCCCGCGATCTAAACGCGCAAATCCAACTTGCGAAGCGACGCCCATGGCAAATCCGTGACGCGCAGCCAAAAGAAAAAGCAATGAAGAGGCAAGGAATTGACGGCGATTCATGGCGCTCCATGTTTCCGCGAAGCGCGATTGGGTGAGGTGCTTAGCGGCGTTCGAGAGTAATGACGCGGTGGATTTCGTCTTCGTCGCCCCAATGAATGGTTTCGACGTGACGCTTGTAGCCGTCCAGGCTGACGTCGAGGATAGAATCACGCTTTGGACGATCGATATTTCGAGACTTGGGCGTGGAGCCAAGTTCGACTTGATCCAAAATCACGCGCGCGTTTGTGGGCACGCTTTCAACCCAAATCCGCACCGGCGCTGGTTCTAAAACAATGGGATCCAACTGGTGCGTGCCGGGTTCGGTCAGCGTAATTTGCTGCTCGATTGGCTTGTAACCTTTGTGCGTAAATTTGAATGAAATCGGCGTGTTAAGAGGCAAATCACTCAAACGCGCAGGTGAAGCCTGAGACAGTGGCGTGCCATTATAAATAATGGTCGCACCTGCTGGTACGGTGGTGATGTCGAGCGTGACCGTGTTCACGGCAGCAGCCGGCGCAACTGCAGGTTCGCTACCGGTTGTTGTGAGCTTGCTCGCGAGCAAGAACGCGATGAACACCAATGCGCACACAATGCCAACGCAAAGCGCAATCAGCACTTTCTTGCGGTTGTTCGTTGGCGGCATTTGGTGGAGCGTGTTTCGACTGCCGTACGAAAGCGTTGCCCGATTTACCAACGGCTCCGGCGTTTCTTGGCCTAAATCCAAACGCGGAATCGGTTGATACGGTGCAGAGGCACGTGAAACCAGCGGTTGTAGCGGACCGGAACTCCTCGAAATCATTGGAGGAATCGACTGCCGCGAAACCGGATCAGGCGCAGGCTCCTTACGACGCGTCAGAAGCAATGCTTCTTCGGGTTCAGTTCGCGACCTTATGGACGGCGTGGAAATCGGCGGCAAGGCAGCTGCCGGTGCTTCGGTCGAACCTGCATCTTCGAACGTTTCGCGGAATGACTGATACTGTGCGTCGGCGATCGCTGCGGTTTCGTCGTCATCCACCGCGTCTAATTCTTCCCAACTTGAGGCTGAAACAGTTGGCTCAAAATTGCTGGGCGTTTCGGTGGTTTTAGATGGAGCGCTGCCGGGATGCGGCTTTTTTTCGATGATGAGCTCACTTGCGAGCATGGTGCGATCTTCGTCCTCTTTGTCTTGAGGAAGATCTTCCAAGTCCGCAATGTCGCTCATGCCGCCGTTGCCCAGATCGTCATTGCCGTCGTTAGTTTCGTCGACGCTGAAAATCAGGCTCTTGGCGCCTTGCAAACTATTGGTGTTGTTGGCCGCAAAGTCGCGCGCGCTCATCAAGTTTGAGGCGTTCAGCGGAGGTGCCGTGTTGCCGATTTGTCTAGGCGCTTCTTTTTGCGGCAACGGCATGATGAACCGACGATCGCCGAAAATTTCACGCATGAAATCTTTGACGCGACCGCGGTTGAAATCCGGCCAGTTTGTGTACAGGAAACCGGTGAGTGCGCCTTGGAATTCGGCCGCCGTTTGGTAGCGATCGCCTGCTGCTTGAGCGAGAGCCTTGAGAGCGATTTTTTCAAGCGCTTCGGGCAAATCTGGGCGTCGCTCGCGCATGGACGGAATTTCGGCTTTTCGAACTTTGTCCAGCAATTGGAAGATGTTGTCGTCGGCGTACAACATCTCGCCGCAGATCATTTCGTAAAGGCAAATGCCCAAGCTGAAGATGTCGGAGCGCGCATCCAGTTCGCTGCCCCAAGCTTGCTCAGGCGACATGTAAACAAATTTGCCTTTAATTACGCCGGCTTCGGTCTCATTGCTTTGGCGCTGATTGGCTTTGGCGATGCCGAAATCGATGACCTTCACCTCGCCGTCGTACGACAACAAAATGTTTTGTGGACTGACGTCGCGGTGAACCAGGTTGAGCGGGCGGCCGTAGTTGTCGGAACGCGTATGTGCGTAGTGCAAACCCGCTGCGGCATCCATGATGATGTAGGTGAGGATGTCGAACGGAATTTCGCGGCCAAGCTCAGAACAGCGAATGAGCGTT
>JAZUEA010000239.1:0-2297 GCA_045639945.1 Myxococcota bacterium | reverse complement strand
CTAGAACCTTCTGTCAATTCGATAGATTCAATTTTTATTGTTCCGTTCGAGCTATCATTTTCAGTAAGAACTTCTGATTCGGCAGTGATTTCATCCTTGGCGTTACTTTCGTCGTACCCACCAAATACATCAGACGTTACTTCAATAATCTTGAGGCCGTCAGGGTTGTCCTTGAAATTCGTCAATTTAATCTTAAGCTGAGAACCTTGCGTTAAATAAACAGGTTTAGTGAATTTCAGAGTAACTTTAATTGTATTGCTATTTGGATCTCGATAAGCATCAAGAGCTTTCAAGCGAGGACGCTTGGTGTCGATTAAGATTCTTCCCATTCCTTGGGAGGACAAATAGTTACTCAGGTTCTTGTTGGCAAGTGACGCTGTTTCTGCGATGGGATTGAGAGTTTGATCTGCAAGGCTCTTGAATGAAAGAGTGTCCAAATTGAGTACTCTTTCACCATCCGGACTGTCATTTTCCTCAACAGTATATTCAACAGGAATTTCCTTGGGGATTTCTTCAAGCTCACCGCTGTTGCCGTACGTATTGCTGCACTCGCTAGCGTTATTTGTAAGCTTGTAAGAAATAGCGGCCGTGTTTCCTGCTGTGACGTTGGGGATCAGCTTTTCACTGACATTGACACAAATCGGAATCGTTTTGCCGGCGCCGAATGCTTTATCTGTGCCATTTCTTAATGCATTCTTGACGTCATTAGCATGATCTCCACAAAGTGAGATGCCAGTAAACAAAGGAGCGACTGTATCAACAATCAGATTCTTGTCTTCTGAGTTACCTAATCCATTTTCGTCAGTAATACTCAAATCGATGACGTTACCAGCCATATCTGTGAGCATATAAGCTGAGTTCTGCGGCGTAATGGATTGGATGCGTAAACCAAGCGGAACGCCATCTTCTTCAGGCGTATCGGGAGAAGGCGAGGAGCGGAAAATGTATTTGAAAGAAATCTCAGTGTAAGGTTCGCTCGTGCTGCTCTGCTTTGGAATGGAAGCGGTTGCGCGCTGATTTTGGTTAAAAGTGATGAGCAAAACAGCATTTGCGACTGCGCTGGGGTTCTTCGATTCTTCACTCAAGACCAACGCAAGGTCATAACCTGAAGTGGTCGAATAGTCCTGGACGCAGTCTTTGTTGCAGTAGGTTTGGTATTTTTCATTCCTCGTTTCCATTGCAATGAATCGAGGACGGATGCAGTCAACGATAATGCTGCAGTCATTCTTCGCAAAGTTGATAAAGTTGATAGAATCGATGCTACCATTGTCGCTTGTGATCAGTGCGTTGCCTGTAATTCCATCAGTTACCTTGGTGGAACGGTCAACGACGCCATTTCCAAGCTTCTTGATGCTCTTGATCTTAAAGGGATCTCCGTCTGGATGCTTACCTTCATGATCAGGAGCTGCTGCATCTTCATAATTGGTTTCAGTGATTGTATAGTAAACTTTTGTAGAGCGTGTCGCGATTGAAAGATTGGCGACATCAACCGTATCGCCATTTTCAAAGATAATCTGAAATCCGTCTGAAGGAGTGGGGGATTTCACATATTCGGAGAAGTTAATTGTGAGTTCAACTGTGTCTCCAATTTTTAGGAAACTACCGCAAAGACTCTCAGATCCATTTCCCTGATATTTCGCAGCAGTAATAGATGTAATCTGGGGATTTGTCTTGTCTTCTTCTGACTTGATGTAAGCGACTTTAGGATCATTCGGAAAATCAATATAAATTCCTAAATCTGTCGTGATTCGGAATTCTGGATCATCCAACTGCAACTTGAATAAACCAGGCGTAAGAGCAGTGCCGGTGGCAATGATGTTAAATCTTTGAGCGACACCGGGTTCTTGGCCAATGTCCGCTTTGGCAATCACGGTAATCGTTTTGCCGTCCTCGAGCGAGATCAGTGATTCATCGAGTTTGAGGTGGTCACTTTCTGCGACTTGCTCATCACCAACTTCTGCGTTGCTTTGACCCTTGAGGTGGAACAGAAGTCGCGCTTCCTCTGTCAGTTTAAGGTGGCCGCCCTTGATCATCAGGGTGCCAAAAGAGTGCGTTTCTGTACGATCTGTGTGAATTGTGCGAATACCAGGCGATAAGAGCGAGCCTTTACCTAAGCGCATCGCCCTTTTCGGGAACGCATCAGGGAGCACAATCGTGCCGACACCATAAATGGTTGTATCGTTGACAGTACCGTAATCAGTGCTTGCTTCTGTATCACCATTGAATAAGATGTTAAGATTCTCGTTTTGTAAATCTAAGATGCCACCAATACTCTTAGGTGCGTTTATGATCACATC
>JAZUEA010000238.1:0-9400 GCA_045639945.1 Myxococcota bacterium | reverse complement strand
TGTCGCACAAACCGGCTTTATCGTCGGCGCTGCGCCAGAAACGACGACGGCTGCGGCGAATGTACCAGTTGGTGAGGTGGTCGATGAAGCCCAGGAGCGGAGGCACCACCTTGTACAAGTAGTAGCCTTCCATTTCGGTGTTCACTTCGCGGACCAAGCTCTGGAGCATCGAAAGGATCCAGCGATCCAAATCGGGGCGCTCGCTCACTGCCGGCGTCTCGGTGCCCTTGATGCCGGTCTTGGGATGCCACTGGTCGATTTCGGCGTATTGAACAAAGAACGACCAAGCATTGCGCAACGGCAAAAGTACCGTGCGGACAACCTCTTTCACGCCTTTTTCAGAGAATTTGAGAGGTTCGGCACGCACCACCGGCGAGTTGATGAGGCTGGCACGCAACGCATCGGCACCGTACTGATCCAACAAAATGTCAGGCGACGGGTAGTTGCGCTTGGACTTGCTCATCTTGGAGCCGTCTTCGGCGAGCACCAAACCGTTCACGATGACGTTGCGGAACGGCGGCTTGTCGAACAAGGCGGTCGAAAGCGTGAGCAATGTGTAGAACCAACCGCGAGTTTGGTCCAAACCTTCGGCGATGAACTCGGCCGGGAAGTTCGCCTCGAACGCTTCCTTGTTTTCAAAAGGATAGTGATTCTGGGCGTATGGCATGGAGCCAGACTCGAACCAGCAGTCGAACACGTCGCGAATGCGGTGACGCGTGCCGCCGCAGTGGCAAGCGCAGGTCAAGTGATCGATGCGGTGCGGGTGCAAGTCGGTAACGGTCGCGCCGGTCAATTGCTCGAGTTCCGCGATTGAGCCCACGCAGATTTCGTCGCCGCAGGTGTCGCACTTCCAAATCGGAATCGGCGTACCCCAGAAGCGGTTACGGGAAATGTTCCAGTCGCGCGCGTCTTCGAGCCAGTTGCCAAAGCGCTTTTGACCAACAGCCTCAGGCACCCAGTGAATGCCGGTGTTGTGCGCCGACATGTGCTCGCGCAACTTGGTGACGCGAACAAATCGAGCGGGCACGGCTTTGTAAATAAGCGGCGTACCACTGCGCCAACAGTACGGATAGCTGTGCTTGATGGTGCCGTGGTGGAAGAGTTTGCCCTCAGCCTTGAGCGTGCGGATGATTTCCGGATCGGCGTCTTTGACGAATTGTCCTTGCCACGTGGGAACTTTGGCGTTGAAACGGCCTTCATCGTCCACGGTGAGCGCGAGCTCAATGCCTTGGGCGCGGCAAGCGGCAAAGTCCTCTTCACCAAAGTCAGGCGCCATGTGAACCAAACCGGTACCGTCTTCGGTGGTGACGTGACCGGCGGGAATCACAACAAACGAACGACCTTCGGTGCGGTCGGCGCGGTCGGCAAAGAACGGGAAAATCGGTGTGTAAGAACGACCGATGAGATCAGTTCCCGGGAATTTCTCAATAATTTCGAAATCTTTCCCGAAAACAGCCTTACAACGAGCTTCGGCCAGAATGTAGGTGCGCTCGTCATCCTTGCGACGAACCTTCACGTACGTAATGTCCTTGCCCACGGCAACCGCCAAGTTGGACGGCAAAGTCCACGGCGTGGTCGTCCAAATGAGCAAGTAAGCGTCTTCGTCCTTGAGCTTTACAGCGACGGTGATCGCAGGATCCTGCACGTCGCGGTAATCCAAGTTCGCCTCGAAGTTCGAAAGCGAAGTCGACAAACGCCACGAAAACGGCATGACGCGGAAGTCCTGGTAAACCAGGTCTTTGTCCCAAAGCTGCTTAAAGACCCACCAGATGCTCTCCATGAAGGTGGGATCCATGGTCTTGTAGCCGTTCTCAAAGTCGACAAAGCGGCCGATGCGCTCGATCGTGTGCTTCCATTCCGAGGTGTACTTGAGCACGCCCGCGCGACAAGCCTCGTTGAAGCGATCCACGCCGTACGCGCGCACGCTGGTGGGGCCCGAAAGACCAAGCTGCTTTTCCATCTCCATTTCGATGGGCAAGCCGTGAGTGTCCCAACCAAAGCGGCGCTCCACACGACGACCACGCATGGTCCAGTAGCGCGGAATGATGTCCTTCAGAGTTGAGGCGACCAAGTGTCCGTAGTGCGGCAAACCCGTAGCAAACGGAGGTCCATCGTAAAAAACGTACGAATTGGACGCCGGACGGTTTTCGACAGAGCGGCGGAACACATTGCGCGTCCGCCACAACTCAAGCATTTCCTGCTCAAGGGCAGGAAAATCGCTCTGCAAAGGCTTGAAGGTAGACATCAGACTCACCTGATAAAAAAGCGCGCTGGGCTTACTCGATTTTGCTCAGATCTTCAAGAGATGCGGCTAGTTAGGCCTTAAAACATCGCATTTGCGAAAAGAATGCGCGTTTTTCAAACTCTCCTGTCGCGAGCAAAATCGTAATCAACTGAAATCATTAAAGATTATTTTTGAGAAAGTTCTTTTACGAGAGCGGCAGCGTTTTCATCTTGCGCTTCAACTTTTGAGCCCTGAACTTTGAATGTGCAGCGCGTTTTAGTTTCGCCGCATTTCATTTCTAATCGAACGAAATGATTCAGGATTCCAAAAGTTTCGTAGTCAATTGAACCACCGGGACAGCGTTCATGAAATGCGCGATCTACGCGAGAGCGAAGCGGCGATCCGAAATTGGTTGTCCGAAAAGTGATGAGCGTTTCGTCGCCCAAGTAGGCGCGCCAACGGTAAAAGCCCAAAAGTAAGCCTGATCCCGCTGCGCAAATCGCGAGGAAAAAACAGAATCTTTTCAACGCTTTGAATCGATCAGCTTGTCCAAGCTGTCTTCATCGCTGGGTGAAAGCTCTTCGAGCGGCATAGCCTTTTGGGCTCCAGCCGCAACCGTCGGCACAGCTTCAGTCTTTGTCGACTTAGACTCAACGCTCGTCGTGGCGGATTCCATTTTCGTTTGGCTCACTTCCGGCTCATCGGGGAAAAGTCCCAAGAAGTGGCTGAACAGCGTTTTTCCGTTAAAGGGCACCAAGAAAAGCAGCACAAGGACCAAGACAATCCCCACGCCCACGAGCATGCCGCAGAAAACATTCCCAGCCGGACGCACCGATTCCGTTTGTGCAACGCTCGGAGACTTGCGCTTTTTTCTGGAACTGCTGGATTTCTTTCGAGTTTGTGCCATTTCGTATTCCTAATCGAATCAAAAACAGCCGCGTTCTCGCAGCTTTTTGTGTGAATTTCCAGCGTCAACGCGTGCGACGACAATAGAGGCCACGCGCATACGGTTCTGCGCGATCACGCCGACCCAAAATTGCGATTTGGTTTTGTCCCATTTTCAGCGGCAAATCGAACGAGAAATTCAACAAATCCGCGCCCTGTTTGTTGGGCCAAAACGCAATTTTCTTTTCACCCACAAACACACTTAATCCGCGGAGTTCCGACGCATGCTCAACGTGACCGCTCAAATGCAAAATCGGTTTATCAATTGTAAGCGGCGGAGGTTCGTCAAAAATAATTTTTGCAGGAATTCTCGGCGGCTGTGGTTCGAACGCTCGTTCTGGCAAAGGTTCGCCCACGCGTTCATCGATCGGCAAACGAATCGCGTGCACCATGCCTTTTCGCGTCACGCGATCTTGCAAAACCAAACGCAGCTCAAGATGAGAATCCAAATAACTTTCAGGAGTTAGCCGCAGCCGGAACGTTAAATCGAGTTCATCATCAGCCTTAAGCACACCGACTTGAATGCGACCTCGCAAAATTTTGGCACTCGGCGGCGGCGCATCGGGTAGGTCCGGATCACGCATGACAGGCCAAAGCCGCGTGTCCACATTTTCAAGCAAAGCGAGCAAACTTTGCGCATCGCCCTCACCCACGTTTTTCACGCGGACTTTGAGCTCAACTTCTTCATCCGGTTGTAACCTACCGTCACCATTCGTTTTTCGGTCGTCGAGGACAAAATCAGCAGCAAAAACCGGCGCTTTTCGCTCGTGCACTTCAATGTCGATCGGCTCCACCGAAAGCACGCTGTCCTTGGCCTCAAAAAATTCGAGTGAAACCGGATCGCGGCGCGAAAGGCCGTGCGTTGGCAATGTCACCGAAACCTGCCAATCTTTGGATTCTCCCTTTTTAATGTGACCAAATAAGAACTCACGACCGTTCAGAGCGGGATTGTCAGAACGCGTGAGCGCATGCACTCGCGTAAGAGGCGAATCGCCAGTATTCGTAATCGTTGCGCGGAGTTGAACTGTTTCGCCAGCGGTGAACGAATCTTTGAGCGTAAAAAACTTTGCTTCGCCCGAAGCGATTGAATCTTCTTCATCAGGCGCGCGCCAATCGACTCCGATATCGCCTAACGCTTCGAAAATGTTTATATTTTGAATTTCCTGAAGCGCTTCAGCCCGTTCTTGCGCTGCGTCAAAAGGATTGTCACTTCGCTCAGAACCTTGAATCAATTCTCGTGCCAGCTCGACAGCAAAATCCTTTGAATCACTCTCAGGTGTAACAAGATATGAGAATGTGAATCGCGGTTCTTCCATTGCCGCTACGTGCGAGGTTTCGTGATCCAAGTGAGCCTTCAAATTGCGCTCACCACCGTCTTGGGAAGCCGCATCGAGCGAACGATAGAGATCGGTTTCGCGAGCGGTGAGCGTCAACGGCACAAGTTCAATGTCCGGCGAAATCCCCACGGACTGAATCGACAAGTCACCCGGCGTAAGATACTGCGCGATCGTCAATTTAAGCGCTGAGCCATCGGGATTGTCGTAGACCACCTGCACAGAGCCTTTGCCGAAACTGCGCTGTCCCAAAACCAAGGCGCGGTGGTGATTTTTAAGCGCACCGCCCACAATTTCACTCGCACTTGCACTTTCGCGATTGAGCAAAACGACCAGCGGTGACCGCGATTCCGTGTCTTCTTTGTGCGCGAGCTTTGGTTCTCGGCGTCGATGAATGTTGCCGACGGTGGTAACGATTGGCCCGCTTTCAATAAACAAATCGGCAACTTTAATTGCTTGATCTAACAAACCTCCCGGATTGTCGCGCAGATCCAAAATCACACCGTTCAACTTGCCGCGACCTCTCAATTTTTGAAGAGTTTCGCGGAGTTCCACCGATGTGCTGCTTTGAAAAGTTGAAATTTTGCAGTACGCCACACGCCCCGGCAAAAGCGATCCTGTCACCGAGTCAACGTGAACCATTGCGCGTTTTAGCTTGTATTTTCGCGGAGTTTCACTTGGTGGCCGCGACAGCCAAATCTCTATTTCCGTGCCAGGCTCACCACGCAGCGCATCAACCGCATCATCCAACGCCATGTCGTCGGTGCAATCAGGGCCAATCTGCACAATCCGATCGCCCGCTCGAATGCCCGCCTTTGCAGCCGGCGTGTCGGGAATCGGCTTGACCACCACAAGAGCGTCATCCTCGACCGTAACCGTGAGGCCAACACCACCAAACTGACCTTGCGTGTGCTCGCGCATTTGGCGGTAGCCTTCAGGCCGCAACAGCATCGAGTGCGGATCCAACGTTGAAAGCAGGCCATCAATCGCGGCGTACTCAATGCGCTGATCCAACTCTGGACGCTTTAACTCACTGGAAACAAAAGTGAGCAAGTCTCGAAGATTAAAGGTGATTTCCCAAAGATTCTCGTGATCTTCAATAAAGAATTCACGTTCTTTTTCACCCAGGCGAAGCGTGACTCGCTGCGGTTTGTGATTTTGATCGCGCTCAATGTCGACCAACAATTCATCCACAACGAGCTCAACCTGCAACATGGCTTGCGCAATCATTTCACGCGCGTCGATGCGATTTTGATCGACGTAATCCTCGCGAATGCGCAAAACCGTGCGATAAAGTGTGGCTAACTCCAGTGTTGACTGTTCTTTTTTGTTTCCTGAATTTGGCTTTGAATACGAAACCGACCAGCCTTCTCGCTCGAGCTGAGTGGTGCGGCGTTTCAAATCGATGCGCAGCAAAAACACGCTCAGCACGCACATCACAGCGCAGACGCCCGCAATAATGCCCAATTTGATGAGCAAATAACGCCGACGTCCTTGCTTGAACTCAGCTTGAAATTCTTCAGTTTTCTGCTCGCAGTTAGGCGTCATGCGCGGCTTCATTGACAAGACAGGGGGTGAAGAAATAAGGCTTTAGCATCACGTGAAAAAAGGAGCTCCAAATGGCCGACCAGCAAAACAACGCAAAGCCCTTGTCCGAAAAAACGGTGCTCATTGCCGACGATGATGTCGAAATTCGCCGCATTTTGAAGCACAGCTTGGCGAAGCTGCAATGTAAGGTAATCGAAGCGAAAGACGGCGAAGAAACGCTGGAGCAGTTGATCGTTCAACAGCCCGACGTTGTGGTGCTGGATGTGATGATGCCCAAACTCAGTGGTTGGGAAATCTGCCGTTATGCGCGTGAAAAACCGCAGTTTGACAACATGACCATTCTCATGTTGACCGCCATCGGCCCTACCGTAAACGAGATGACCTCGCCGCTTTATGGCGCCGACGACTACATGGACAAGCCCTTTATGATTGAGGATTTGGTCGAACGCGTCCGCGAATACTTGCAGTATGGCCGCCCCGCGAGCGAAGAGTCCGACGAGGACTGATTTCACCGCTTGGGCTCCTCTGCAATGTAATTGTCATAAAGCGGCACTCGCCCAACTCTCTTAAACGTAATTGCTCCAAATGCATTAAAAACAATACCTGTCACAATAAGACTGCGTGTGAGTTTCTTCATGGGATAACCACACACCGCAAATAAGAGCGTTAAGTAAGGCATAAAATCGAGCGAGAATCGGAAGCTAAACTGTTCCCATCCCGTATTCTGATAAAAGAAAATCGGTACAGCAATGACAAGCGCAGTTATCGCCAACGGACGCGCAATGGGCGAACGACGCTTGGGCCACAAAAGCAACCAAAGTGCCGGCGTGGTCAACAATAAGCTGGTCCCATGTGTGCTAAATTGAATGTAAGGCATCGAATCAGAAATTCGAGGCATCAAAGTAAACGCAGAAGTGAGATTGCGAGTTAAAAAGCGAATATCAAACATGCCAAAGTCGCGAATGCGCGGAATCGTGCCAGCCGCCAAATAAGTGTGACCAAATTCCGCCGGATTCGTAAATCGCACGTAGTTGTAGTAAAGCAGCGCAACGCCAACAATCAGGCAAGGCGCCGAAAACACGGCGAATTTCTTAGCGATTTCCGAAATTGTTCGCGATTCGCCTGAAGCAGGACGCAAAAGTTGCCAATAGAAAAATACAGCGGCAAACACCAGTGTGGCACGTGTTGAAAAGGCTGCTGCCAACGCTAACCCAGCGAAAAATGGGTGTTTTGCGTCAATAGAACACCAGAGATAGATAAGATTAAACGTCACACCGATGATAAGTGCGGTGAACCAAACGCCGGTTTGTGCAGCACACCATAAATGCGCGCTACCAAACGCAAAAAAGACAGTAATCCATAAATCTTCTTTTTCTGATCTTTCAGAGTAACCAAACTCTCGAAGTCGCCTCAAAACCAAGAAAACCAGCATTACATTGAGGCCAGCGAAGAGCAGCGTAAAAATCACATCGTTCGCGCCATATCCAAAAATGGCCACAAACGGCATCATGAGCACAGCCGGACCCGGCGGAAACGACACAAAATAGCGCGTCGTCATTTCGCCGCGATCTTCTTTGGGAATCTCAATCTCGCGGCCATTTAAAAGTTTGAATTGATTCGGCATTCCAGAGCGATGCGTAAAGAAACCGGAAACCGACTCGCCGAACTTCTGGGCTGATTCTCCTTTTAATTCAAGGACTTTAAAGTTTGCCCAGTCATTCTGGCCTTCCGGCTCGCGCACCAATTCTGCGGATCCATGCAAAAAAGCATCGGCCAAATAGACGAAGTGATTGTTTTTGCTGTGCATTCTGAGCCTTGGCCCCGAAAAAGCCGCAAAAACACAAATCCCAACAAAGAAAAGGATTAAAGGCAGACGAAAGCGTTCCACAATGCGCCTCAAGCACACCAAAAGAATGACCCTCTAACATCAGAGCAGCCAAAAGACAATTCATAATGGGTAGTTAAAAGTTTAGGGACAATGTTGAGCAATTGTTTGTAGGCAAATCACCTACAAAAAGCACTCCTTCGATCAATCATGAATTAACGCAACCGAAAGAAAAGCCCTTCAGTAATCGCTAAAGCAACAAATGACTTTACTGTATGTTTTATGAATGCAAGAGAGTTATCACAAATCAAATAACAGATTAGGCCTGAGTAAAACCGATAACACACAGTTGGTCAGCCACAATCAATTTACGTTTGAAAAGTTTGTATTAAAGTCACCAATACAAGCAACTGCTTAGATACCCAAGTCATATAGAGCAAATCACGAGAACTGAAGCACGGAAGCGAGAAGCGGTATAGCTAGCCAAATCACAAGTGATTGACAAAATGAAATCGCGGTCAGCACCCAGAATCGTAAAAATCACTAGAACAGTAAACCATCATAAAATCTCAAAACAGCGGGCACAAAAACAATTGATTTTATTAAGTTTTATCTAAATTTGTTTTTAGAGCGCGACTCAATTTCTTGTAGTGAATCACACCAATCGTAAGACCCACAATCCAAATAAAAGGACAGACAAGCAATCGAAGGATTTCACCAATGCCCATCATTACACGCATAAGCATCAGTGCGTTAATGGGACAGTAGAAACAGATCACCCATGCGAATGAAAGAAATGACGCTGCTATCAAAAAAATTTTTGCAAAATGGCCACTTCGGCATGCAGACGAAATACCTAAGCATTGAAGGATGAAGCCCAGAACAACTCCTATACTATAAAAAATCAGACTATACTCATAATCGAAAGAGAAACTTAACCAAATTGTAAGTAGAGTAAGAAGCAATACGATATACTGAATCCAGAAGAAGTATTTTCCTGAGAACTTTGGCGTGGTTAAAAGCGCTGGAATCATAAGCAAAATGCCAATAAGCAAAATACACCAAGCTCCCAACATGCCAAAAATCATCAGGTCGTCGAAAACATTTTGAGAGCACGCATGAGCAAGCAACGGAAAGAGCAATGTTACAACCAATAGAAGTTTTCGAGTCATGCAACCAATCTCCATTTCGGCGTTTTGTAGCATGTCCAAATTCTATAACGACCTAAAATAGTAAGTCAACGATGTTACTTACTTAAGCATTTATAATGCATAATGATCTTTATTTTGAATTCTGTGTAATAAAGCCATATTCAAGAGCACAACCCCAAGCAGAAACAGTTAAAAATTTTTAATAAAATCAAATGGTTTTAGAATTCAAAACCAGCAGCAATGCCATTTCCGGTGGGAACGACGTAAGCATTCATAACGTTAGATGGCATAATGTTTTCAGCAATCGGAATATCAAAAACCTCGTGAATCAAAAAGAGTCCTGCAGCGACTCCTGTCACAATAGGTCCCGCAT
>JAZUEA010000237.1:0-2703 GCA_045639945.1 Myxococcota bacterium | reverse complement strand
GATTTGTGTGGATGAACGCAGATGACAAAGAGGTGATGTCGACCAGCAGCTTTGAAGACGCCGTTTTTTACGTTTTGGAGCGCATTGTAAGAGATTATGTGACCAGCGATTGCACAGCAAACATTGATCTCTACCGAAAGCGCTGGCGTTTTGACGTACCATTTTTCATTGAAAAAGTTGAATGCGAGCGAGCAATTCAAAAACTCGCCATGATTTACCGCGGAAAACGGCTGTATGATTACATCACCACGCGCACGCAGGTGCTCAACGCTGGCGTTGGCGCTGAAAAATGGGTGTTCGACGAAGGAAGAATGGTGTTCGTTTTGAAGTAGCGCTGTTTCACGAATGTTTCACGTGAAACAATGCCATCCCGCCTTTAACTGCCTCAAACCCGCAATATGTTTAATCCTGAAACCGATCTCGACCAAATTCCAACTTCGCCGGGCGTTTACATTATGCGCGGCAAAGGTGGCACCGTCATTTACGTGGGCAAGGCGCTCAACCTGAAAAATCGCGTGCGGCAATATTTTGGGCAAAGTTCCGACACTCGATATTTCATTTCGCGGCTGGGCGAGTTTTTGGTTGACCTGGACGTCATTCTGACTGCCAACGAAAAAGAGGCGCTCATTCTCGAAAGCGAGCTCATCAAAAAATACAAGCCGCGATTCAACGCCGTCTTAAAAGACGACAAGAGTTTTTTGTACCTCAAGTTGGACGAGTCGAAGCTGTGGCCTCATTTGGAAGTGGTCCGCAAACTCACGAAAGAGCGCACTCAAAAAGAGGGTAAGGACGGCCGGGAGATTCGCTATTTTGGGCCGTATCACATCGCAAGTCGCGTTCGCGAAACAATGAAGCTCATCGAACGTCATTTTCAGATTCGAAATTGCGACGACCGATCGATGAGAAATCGCAGCCGACCGTGCTTGCAGTACGAAATTAAGCGTTGTCCCGGGCCGTGTGTGTTGCCGGTTGATCCTGAAGTTTATCGAGAAAATGTGCATGAGGTGGTGCTGTTTTTGCAAGGACGGCAGCGAGAGCTACGGGCATCGCTTCAAAAACGCATGGAAGAGGCGGCTGAGGATTTGCGATTTGAGCAGGCGGCTCGGTTGCGTGACCAAATTGCGGCCATCGATTGTGCGCTGGAACCGCAGCAAATCATCGAGGAACGCGCCATTGATCGCGATGTGTGTGCGATTCATCGTGAAGGCGCCGAAGTGAGTTTGGTCGTGCTGGAGGTTCGCCGCGGTCGTATGGAAGAGGTTAAGCGCTTCGATTTTGACGATATGGAAGCGACCGACGAAGAGCTTATGACTTCGTTTTTGCACCAGCTGTACACCGGCGGTGCGTTTGTGCCCGATGAAGTGTTGGTGTCGTGCGCTCTTGAAAGTTCCGCGTTGGAGGAGCGGTTGGCCGAGCTCAAAGGTCGCAAAGTTGCTGTCCGACAACCCAAACGCGGCGCTGGCTTGAAGCTTTTGGAGATGGCGCAAAAGAATGTGGATCACGCTTTTTCGCAGCGTGAACGCTCGACTGAATCTGAAGCGCTTGCTCGAATCCAGAAAAAGCTGCATTTGTCGCGGCCGCCCAGGCGCATTGAGTGTTACGACATTTCGATTTTTCAGGGGGCGCATCCCGTGGCGTCGCGTGTGGTGTACGAAGGGTTGGTGCCGAAAAAGAGCGATTATCGGCGTTATAAAATTCGCGACGTGGAAGGCACGAACGACTTTGCGATGATGAAGGAAGTTCTGTCGCGGCGTTTGTCAAAGGTCGACGAGGATCCCGCGCCTGATTTGCTGGTAGTGGACGGCGGCAAAGGTCAGTTGTCGATGGCCTGTGCCGTGCTGGCTGAGTTGGGCATCCAAATGGACGTGGTTGGTTTGGCGAAAGCGCGCACGCTCAAAGGCAACGACGAGCCGCAGCATAGTTTTGAACGCATCTTTTTGCCCAACGCAAAAGACCCGATTCGTTTGATGCCCAAGACAGAGGCGTTTGAGGTGCTGACCGGCATTCGTGACGAGGCGCACCGATTCGCTATTACATTTCACCGATTTTTGCGCGACAAAGCGACGTTACACAGCGTGCTTGAGGATATTGAAGGTGTGGGCGCTGCTCGTAAGACGGCGCTTCTTCAGCGCTTTGGCAGTGTGTTTGGCGTGCTTGAGGCGTCTTTCGAGGAACTCAAAAAGGTGGTTGGTGAGCCTGCCGCTCAAGCGATTTGGGATGCGGTGGAGCGTTAAGTTTGTTTCACGTTTTTGTTTCACGTGAAACAGGGCTTTTGCTGACTCTTGTTTCACGTGAAACATGCTTTTGCGGTGACGCGTGGCTTTTGTTTCACGTGAAACATGGCTTTGCGGTGACGCCATCGTTTTGTTTCACGTGAAACATGGCTTTTGTGTGACGCACGTTTTTCCCGGCGGGGAAACCCTTTTTGCCCGGAGCGGGCTCGCTCATTTCAACCATCCTCCTTAGGGGGAAAGGGGAACCCCCGTCTTGGGCGGTGGTTCCCCTATCCCCCTAAAACCCCCAACCCCTCCTCGCACGCTTTGTCTCTACTGGTGATGAGAGTCGCTACTCGCTTCTGGGAGGTGCTCCGTCCATTCTTGGGCAAGGCGCGCGCTGGCCGCACCAGACAAAGTGAGAAGCAAGTACAAAAAAAGAGGCAAGCACAAAAGAAGCGTGCAGGAGAGGGTGGGGGAGTCTGAGGGG
>JAZUEA010000236.1:0-3448 GCA_045639945.1 Myxococcota bacterium | reverse complement strand
ACATGGCTACGATCCGACTTACCGCCGTTACGGCCGATGAAGCGCTCGCTCAAAACGCCAAAGAGCTTGCAAAGAGCGTCGCGGGTGCGAACGATCTTGGCAGCCAAACGAATCGCAGCAACGCGGCTCGCGGTGAGCTTGACACGCTCAGCATCGTTGGCAGCGGCTTCGACAACGCTCACGGCGTTGCGCTTGGCGGAGGTGATCAGACGCTCGGCGATGCGGCGGAGTTCTTTAGCCTTAGCAGCGGTGGTCTCGATGCGCTCTTCAACGAAGAGGGACGTGACCATGTTGCGGAACATCGCGTTGCGGTGGCTCGAGTTGCGGCCAAGCTTTCTGCCGGATTTACGGTGACGCATGCTTTCCTCATTCTCCCTGCTAGGCGCTACTTGCGGCGAGCCTCAGGGTTCCAACCCTCGAGTTCCATCCCGAGGCCCAGGCCCATCGTCTGCAGGATCTCCTTGATCTCACGCAGCGACTTCCGGCCGAAGTTCTTGGTCTTGAGCATCTCGGCCTCGGTCTTCTGAACGAGCTCGCCGATCAGCTTGATGTTCGCGTTCTGCAAGCAGTTCGCGGAACGCACGGAGAGTTCGAGTTCCTCGACCGAACGGTAGAGGTTCTCGTTCTGAAGGATTTCGCTCGGCTCAGCCGGCTCTTCGTACTCAGGTTCTTCTTCTTCATCGAAATTAATGAAGATAGAAGCCTGCTCCTTCAAGATCTTCGCTGCATACGCAAGCGCATCCTGAGGAGTGACGCTGCCATCGGTCCAGATTTCGAGGACCAAGCGATCGTAATCGGTGCGCTGTCCAACACGAGCGTTCGTGACGTTATAGTTCACGCGCTTGATCGGGCTGAACATCGAATCGATAGCGATCGTGCCGACAGGCATGTTCGCGAGTTTGTTATCGTCCGCAGAAACGTAGCCGTAGCCAGGACGAACCGTGAGCTCCATCACAAGACGGCCGCCTTCGCTGACCGTAGCGATGTGCTGCGACGGGTTCAAAACCTTGACCGAATAACCGCAGATGATATCACCCGCCGTTACTTCGCCACCCGTTGTGTTCTCAATACGAACAACAACAGGCTCGACACCGCGCATCTTAAAGCGGACCTGCTTCAGGTTGAGGATGATCTCCGTGACATCCTCAAAAACGTCGGGGATCGTGCTGAACTCGTGCAAAATACCGTCGATACGAACGCCGGTAATTGCCGCGCCCTGAAGGGACGAAAGCAAAATCCTCCGCAAAGAGTTCGCCATGGTGATGCCGAAGCCACGCTCAAAGGGCTCAGCTTCGAACTTACCGTAGCCAGGCTCGGACTCGACCAGGGTGATTCCCTTCGGCCGAATGAGTTCGCGCCAGTTTCTGGAGATGATGTCCATCGATTCCATATCAATCCTTCTCAACGGTACTTGTAAAAAACAAATGCCGCGATCGGAATAGCCGCGCTGAGACCACGCCCTCACTTCCTCTCCAAGAAGCTTGGGCACCTCCCCCGCGCGGCTTTGATGGGCCTCGAATTACTTCGAGTAGAGTTCGACGATGAGCTGTTCGTTGATCTCGGGAGTGGTGAGCTCTTCGCGCACCGGCTCGCCCTTGATCGTGCCTTTGAAGTTGGCAGCGTCGAGCTCAAGCCAAGAGACCATTGCACGGCCACTGGCGGCCTCAAGAGCATCCGCCAAGCGCTTAATCTTGCGGCTACCCTCTTTGATCTCGATCACATCGCCCTTGCGGACGAGGTAAGAAGGAATGTCAACCTTCTTGCCGTTGACGCTGAAGTGGTTGTGAAGCACGAGCTGACGCGCCTCTTGACGGCTGGTAGCCATTCCGAGACGGTAGACCGTGTTGTCCAAACGGCGCTCCAAGAGAGAGAGCAAGTTCTGGCCGGTAACGCCTTTCATGCGATCGGCCTTCTCGAAGTACAAGAAGAACTGCTTCTCCAAGAAAGCGTAAATGCGCTTGACCTTCTGCTTCTCACGAAGCTGATCACGGTAGTCCGACGCGCGCTGGCGAGCCTGGCCGTGCTGACCAGGAGCGTAGGGGCGACGATCGAAAGCGCACTTTTCACTGAAGCAACGGTCGCCCTTAAGGAAGAGCTTGGTCGCTTCGCGACGGCACAGACGGCAGACGGATCCGATATAACGAGCCATTGATTAACTCCTCAAACCCGTCGGCGCTTGGGCGGACGGCAGCCGTTGTGAGGCACGGGGGTAACGTCACGAATGTGGGTGATCTTGAAGCCAGAGGTCGCCAAAGCGCGGAGAGCAGCTTCACGACCAGCGCCGGGGCCCTTAACATACACGCCGATCGCGTGCATGCCGTGCTCCTGAGCGCGGCGAGCAGCTTCTTCGGCCGCCATCTGAGCAGCAAAGGCAGTGCTCTTGCGGCTGCCCTTGAAGCCACGGCTACCCGAGGAAGACCAACCAACGCAGTTACCCTGAACGTCGGTGATCGTAACGATCGTGTTATTGAAGGTCGCGCGAATGTGAGCGATGCCCGACTGGATGTTCTTGCGAACCTTCTTCTTTCCGGCCTTGGCCGCAGAGTATTTCGCCATCGTAGTTCTCCTCGGCCTTACTTCTTCTTCATCACGATATGACGCGGGCCCTTACGAGTACGCGCATTCGTCTTGGTCCGCTGACCGCGCACGGGGAGACCGCGCCGGTGCCGCAATCCGCGGTAACAGCCGAGGTCCATCAAGCGCTTGATGTTCAGCTGCACTTCACGACGCAGATCACCTTCGACCTTGAGCTCTTCATCAATCACACCTCTGATCAGGCGGACGTCGTTCTCAGACATCTTATCAGTACGAAGGTCGTGATCAATGCCGCACTTGTCGAGGATCATCGACGCCGTCGAGCGGCCGATCCCGTGAATGTACGTCAGGGCCACGACAATCCGCTTATTACGCGGAAGGTCAACACCGGCAATACGAGCCATGGTATCTCTCCAGCCTCAGCCCTGACGCTGCTTGTGGCGAGGGTTTTCGCAAATGATCCGAACCAGCCCCTTGCGGCGGACCACTTTGCACTTATCGCAAATCTTTTTGACGGAAGCCCGAACTTTCATCTGTCTTTCAGCCTTCTCTACAGAAGCCACGCGTCAAGTAGCTTCTCACAGGGGGAAGCGGTATACACGAAGGCGGCTTCTCTGAAAACCCAAAAATAACACCGACGCGAAAAAGTTTTGCAGCCAGGGCGAAAATCTTTCGCGCCGGGCATCTTACCGCGCCTCGAGAGCGCCGAGGAGACGGGCATAGATCGCGTCTATCTCGCCCTCTCCGTCGATGACCCGAAGGATACCGCGCTTCTCGTAAAACTCAAGAAGCGGGGCCGTTTGAGCCGTGTACACAGACAAACGACTCGAAATGACCTCTAAAGTATCATCCTGGCGCTGGTAGGTCTCCCCGCCACAGCGGTCGCAGATGCCCTCCACCTTGGTGGGATTAA
>JAZUEA010000235.1:0-5361 GCA_045639945.1 Myxococcota bacterium | reverse complement strand
CACACCTATCATTGCTTCTTGGGAGATTGCCCATAGTACAGGCTGAAAGTTTACATTCCGAAGAGTCAGTTGAATAATCAGTTGGCGTGAGAACATCAGAGCCAGGATTCGCATCAATTTCGCAGATGCCTTCCCTCGTAGACGAATGGCAGTATTCATGGTTAAACGAATTTTCTTGTTTACCATCGTCGCTAGAGCAGAACTCAAGCGTTTCGCCAGCCTCAACAGTGACCTTCAGCGTTGAGTTGGCTTCAAGGCCTTGAACTGCACCAATTTCAGCCGAGCCTTCTGCAAGGCAAAGAGCGGGAACAAGAGAAAGAGGCAAAATCAGAGGAAGTTTGCGGTAATGCTTCGCCATCGGGCATCTCCATAAAAAAGATGGAGCATTCTTAGCGCGAATGAGGCGTAATGCAACCACACACAAAAAAATTGTATTTTCTCTTTAAAATTAGAAGGTTGGGAGCGTTTGAAATGTAAGATTAGAAAGTTCTAGGCAAAAGAGCTTGCCCGTGAGCGTTAACGACGGCGGCGCAAAAGAGCCAAAAGCGGCAAGAAGAACAACGGCGCTGCATCCCTTCCACGGAATTGCGAGCAGTCCGCTGGGTTGGTACCCGTAAAGCCCACGGTGTCATCAAGACCGGCATCGTTGCCCGGTTTGTTCGGATCAGTCGGGTTCACCGGCGCTTTGCAGTGACCTTCATCGAATACGCGCGGATCGGTTTCGCCTTCATCCACCACACCATTGTGGTTGGCGTCCTCTTCACCGTCCGGAATACAGTCGCGATCGGTGTCAGGATCTCGCGGATTGGTTTCGCCGTCGTCAAAAATGCCATTGTGATTTGCATCTTCAACGCCGTCCGGAATGCCATCGCCATCCGTGTCAGGGTTAAGCGGATCTGTAATCGTCGCGCCTTCAATCGGCTCGCCGTTTAGATCAACGCCAATTTCCACGCCGTCGCAGAGACCATCGCCGTCCGTGTCGCACTTGGTCGGATCTGTTCCAATCTCACGCTCATACCATGTGGGGATGCCGTCGGGCTCCTCATCTTCATACATCGGATCGGGCCAATCCCAAATCTCGTCAGAACAGGCCGGACCATCACAGTCACCGCTTGGGTAGACGACACGAACAGCGTTGCAGCCTTCTTCATCGCATTGTGGATAGGATGGGATGCCGTCGCTTTCGCACTGTAAGCAGGTAACTTTCTTTTGAACCGAGACGTTGCCGTATGCCCAAGTATCGAAAATCATAGGCATATCGTCCAAACCATCTTCAGAAAGTACACCGGCAGCCGTGCGCTGTTCCCAGTAACGACGCTGGTTTTCAGAACTGCCATTCGGCCAAGTGGTCAAAACGTCGTTCGCATTGACCAAAGAACTTTCGGAACGAATCGCGGTGTCATTCCAGAACATCGCGGTCGGTTCAAAAGAAGCGTCATACGAGGAAACTTTGGAAATCGTGAAGCCCTTGGAGTTCTTCTCGATATCGATCATCGGCATGTGCGTTTCAGACGCCATGACGCGAATTTCAAAGGAGTACCAGCCATCGCCCACAAAATTGCCGTTGATGTCCGTACCGTCCCACATGACCGTGTTTGAACCAGCAACAATATTCTTGCGCTTGGACCAGTCCTTCATGGGATCGAAAACACCATCTTGATCGGTGTCGACAATCACAAGACCTGTGCCCGGAATGTTGCTGTCAAACTTGAACCAACCCACATCCTGACGACCATCGCCGTTCGGAGAAATCGAAATGGAACCCACGCTGTCTTCGAATTTCGCATTCGTAATTTCCGGCACTTTCGCCGAGTAGAACGCAGGCGTGGGGTAGTTCAAATAAATCTGATAGTCCGGTTCAGCAACGGCCAAAGAGTGGCGCTCAGCATAAGTCGGGCACGTAATGCCGTTTTCGCCCTGCGTCGGAGAATCAAACTGGCACCAACTTTGACCCGAGTGACCTTTGATGCCTTCGTTATTGGCAAAGAGCTGGAAGCGGAAACCGCTTAAGTCATCGAAATCAATTTTAAAAACGTGAGCGCCGTCTGCGCCATAAGCGTTAGAACCAACCGGCGACAAAACGTAGAATTTCGCGTTGGTACCGTAGCTTTCAGTTTCAGTCGCAAAGCTGTGCGCATGCATGATCCAACGCGGAGTGTGAAGTCGACCCTTCAGTGCGTTGCCTTCACGATCTTTTACGCGCACATCAAAATAACGCGTCGATGCACCCGTGCCATCTGCGATGGTCTCCGGCTCACCCACCAAATTGAGCATCCAGTCGCCTGCAGAATCCGCCGTAATTTCATGCCAAGCGCTCGGTTCTGGCTTCGCATTCGTGCAGTGACCCACACCATCTTTTTCAACAGCAAACGAAAGCGCGCACCAAGCATTACGAGAGGCTGTTCCGCTCGGGTATTCGTTCGAAATCGGCAAACCGTCGTTCACATAACGACACGTTGCACCCTCGATCGCAGCGCAATCCGCATCGGATGTACACATCGTCGGCTTAGGCGGAATCGCAACGATTTCAGCACCTTTGCGCTTTTCAAAAAGCAAACGACTACCGCAACTCTGCTGCTGATTTCGGCAGCGATTCGGCAAAAGTTCGCAGTTGGTCAAATTGCACAAAGGCGTGTTTTCGTCGGCAGGCTGAATTTCGGAAGAAGTAGGAGACGGCTCACCCGGTTTGAGATCGACGCCTTCATCTTGAAAACCGTCATCGCTGGAACAAACCTGAATTTGATCGCCTGCTTGCACTCGAACATAAAGGAGCTGATTGCCTTGAAGTCCTTGCGTATAACCAAGCTCTGGACTGCCCTCAGCAAAACACAGGGCCGGCAAAAACAAAGACAACAATAAACGAGCAGACTGTCGGTGAAGCATCAGAGAAGCTCCAAAAGGGCAAAAGCTAAGATGTTACATTTTTAACTCCAAAAAGTCACATTGCAACGGGTTGCTCTTGTTTATTCTAACTGCTTAAAATTACTCATTATTTTTGAAGCCCATCTTTTGTTTTTTTGGGGGAAAGTATCCATTTTTCAACGGATTTGCTCGCAATGAAGGATTAAATCCCGGCCAATCTTCACTCGGTGAAACTTTACTGTAAGCTTCTCTCGCTTTATAAAAACTCGATTTTGGAAAATGAGTTTTTCTCAAAATTCTCTGATAAATCGGGTAGTTAATTACCCTTACGGCCTCACAGCGCTGCGCGTATATTGATATGGAAAACTACTGCAACAACGAAGCTGAAATGACCACGACAAGCGAAGATCCCGCAACGCAACTTGCTTGCAGCTTTGAGGGTGTAACTCTCGATAATCATTACACATTAGAGCATATCATTCACAAAGGGATGGATGTGCTCTACGCCGCGCACAGCGAAACGCGAAAGTTGGTCGTTAAGGTCATTCGGTCAATTAAACCTGATAAATCGCTGCAGGCGCTGTTCGAGCGCGAAATCCGAAACATGATGCGCATGTGCGGCGAAACGAATACCGATCACCTGGATTACGGCCAAACCCCATCGCAAGGCGATCAACCCGGCCTGTTCTACCTGGTCATGGGTTATATCGAAGGCGAACGCGCAAGTGATTACGTGGCTCGCGAAGGTGTTCTCACACCAGATGAAGCGTGCGAAATCATTAAACAAGTGGCGGATGCGCTCATCGAAGCTCACAAATTCAACATTCTGCACCGCGACGTCAAAGCCGATAACGTGCTGATTCGCAAAGAAAACGGCCACTTCAAAGCGACGCTCATTGATTATGAAATCGCACTTACCGGTGAACGCGCTGTCGATCGCACCGAACGAACGCTGAATGATCCGTCACATTTGGCGCCAGAATTAGCACGCGGAAATTATTCGAGATTCTCCAAAGCCGCCGACATCTTTGGATTGGGCATTCTCTTTTACGAACTCGTCACCGGCAAACCGCCGTTCAATTCAACGCTCAGTGTTTTGCGCGATCCACCGCCAGCATTGCCGGGAGAAGTGACAGATTTCCGCCTGCGCCTGGAAGATATTTTGAAGAGATGGCTCGCGAAAGATCCGGCGCAACGCCCAAGCATCGAAGACGCTTCGGATGAAATTTATAGAGCGATTGTGATGCAAGGCGGCCGGCAAGCGTTGCAACGCCTAGAGGAAATTCCAGAACCACTGCCGCTGCCCGACGTGATTCCGCCCGCACAAGAAGTGCCGCCCATGCCCAAAGGCGTTTCGACGACACACCTCGCCATTGCTGGCGTGTGCGTGTTTGTTTTGATGATTGTGCTGATTTCGATTCTTTGTCGCTGAGTTCGCGAAAGACTTAAAGCTCGGCAGGCAAAACCGGAAGATCTTCTTTCATTTCAAGATCTTCCTTCCCTTCTTCAGAACCTTCCGTCGAATCCAACTCAGGCTCTTCAACTTGAACAGGTGGCAGCGCATCGGTCCACGGGCGCTCAGGCTGAGCCAAAACCGCTTGAGTTTGCGGATGTTCCAAAATCTCAACCGGATCGTTGCTCACCGCTTTTGCAACCGGATCGATCGCCTGCACAAAAAGCGCATCGTCCATCTGCATCGTCGCATCCGAGCGAATCCATTCCAACAGCTGCTGCTTCACTTCAGAATCAGGTTCCGCTTCCGGCGTTTCAATCAAGCCGATGCGCTTGTAACCTTCGAAAATTACGCCGTTTTCTGTTGGAATGTAGATTACTTTGTGAGCTTGATTCCACGCCGCACGATGCTTGGCAGTCCGCATGATGTCTTCGTAAATGGGCTTTAAACAGATTTCGCCTTTAAAATCGGTGCGAAGCTCACACGTGCTCATCAAAATTGGATACGGCAAACGCTCTTCAAAATAGAACTCATTGCCTTTGTCGTTGAACCAAAGTCCGGTTTCGGCAAACGCCGTGCGCGATTCGTCCGCTTCACCACGCATCAACGCACCCAGCGAACGGCCACTCAATTTCAAATCGCTCGGCGTTTTCACACCGGTCAACTCATAAAGCGTAGGCGCCAAATCAACCGAGCGAACAAGCGCATCAACCTGACGAGCCGCCATTTTCGGCACATAAATCACAAGCGGAATGTGAGAAATTTCAGAACCACGCAGGTGATCGCCGTGACCCAAAACGCCGTTTTCCGTAAGAGATTCGCCGTGATCGGCCATTAAGACCACAATCGTATTTTCTGCAAAACCAGCTTCTTTGAATCGACGCCAAAATTCACCAAACGCCTCATCAAACGCCGCAACCGTGCCATCGTAAAGCGCGGAAACCTGAACACCCTCAGCTTGAAGCGAGCTTGGATCTTCGCTCAATGTTGGGTAGCGCATGTACAAACTCGCGCCGCGGTAATTTGGATCTACGTAAGTTCGATAG
>JAZUEA010000234.1:0-10044 GCA_045639945.1 Myxococcota bacterium | reverse complement strand
CCACAAACAGCGCTTGGTCCACCGAGATTTAAAGCCGGCGAACGTCATTTTGGATCCTCGCGGCGGTGGCCGTCTGACCTTGGTCGACCTTGGTTTGGTGAAGGATCTTTCCGGTTCTGCGGGCAAAAACTCTACGCACCCAATGGCTTTGCGTGGCACGCCAGGTTACCTGGCGCCGGAACAAGTGCCTGCGTGGATTTTGTCGGGAGCCGGCGTTTCCGCTACGGGCGACAAGCGGCCGGTTGATGCGCGCGTTGACCTCTACGCGTTGGGCGTCATTTTGTATGAGTGCCTGACGGGTGTTTCGCCGTACCCAAGTGGCGGTAACACGGCGATCATTGTTTACGCCTGCACGCGTGATCCAATTCCGATTTCCTCAATAAATCCGCCGGTTTATTTGCCGCCAGGATTGCCGGAACTCATTTACGACACCATGGCGCGCGATCCGGATCGTCGTCCACCCAGCGCGGCAGCCTTTATTGAGCGCCTGGATGCGGTGACGAATGGGCACGTTGCCGAGGAATCGTGGCCGGCAATTTTGTCTACGCCGAATATGTTAAAGGGCAGCGAAACAAATGATTTGTTGTTGCCGCCCATGGACTTAGACGAGTCAGGTGCTCTTAAGCCTCCACGAGTTCCGCTGATTGCGCCGGCCGATCCGTACCAAACTCAAGTCAGTGAAGACGATTTTGACGACGACGCGACTTGTGTAGTGGATGAGGATTTAGACGACACAATTGCCGTGGACGATATAAAGTTCAGCGTGCTGGGTTCGCTTTCTGCCAATTCCACTGAACCGCCTGCTGAAATCGTCGAGCCCAAAGAAAAGTCTAATAAACTCAAGTACATTCTGCTCGGGTTCGCGCTTTTGGCTGCGTGCCTCTTGGGCGCGGTTTTGGCCATTTTGCTGCGTGCGCCAAGCGAGCCTACGGCGACGATTGAAGCCGCTCCCGTCAAGGTCGAGCCAGCTCAACCTGTGTCAGCTCCTGTTCAGCCCGCTCAAGAACAGCAGGGACAACTTCCCAATATTGTTGACGATCTGGACGATGACGATACCGACGAAGATCCCGATCTTGAGTTTGGTTTAGACGATCCTGATTTTGTGGAAGCGCTCAAAGGCGAACCGGTTGTGCCTGAACCGGAGCAAGTCATTCGGCCTATCAAGCGTAAAGCCGCGAAACCAAAAGAAGATGAAGACGAAGATCTTGTCGCGGAAAGCTATTTAGATGCGGCCAATCGCGCATATCGCGAACGAGATCCAGAAGCTGCGCTTTTGCTTTATCGGCAATTCATGAGAGTCGCCGATAAATCTCACCCCAAGTTTTTACTCGTCAAAGAGCGCATTAGCGCCCTCGAAGCGCGCTCAAAATAATGCGCTGAATTCGCAACATTTCGATTTTATTTACGAAACGAGAGTTTAATCGTGGCTACAGCACCTTCGCGTGACATGCAATATTTCAAAAACCCTGCGCCAGAGCGCGATTACGAAATCGCCTTTGATTGCCCAGAGTTTTCGTGCCTTTGCCCCATGACCGGTCAACCGGATTTTGCGCACTTTTACATTCGCTACATTCCAGATGAGCGCTGCGTTGAACTGAAAAGTCTCAAATTGTATCTGTGGGCGTTCCGTGATGAAGGACACTTCCACGAGGCCGTGACAAACCGCATCTTGAACGATTTGGTCGAACTCTTGCAGCCGCGCTTTTGCGAGGTAAAGGGCGACTTCTATGTCCGCGGTGGCATCGGAACCATCGTTACTGCCACGCACGACGTTCGTGGCCAAAAAGCCTGATCGTCATTCCTTAATCATTTCAAAGCTTTAACTCTCCTTACATCTTTGCGGCACGATGACGCCATTTCAGGTGGGTGATGCGTACCGTTGCAATCATTCCGGCGCGGCTTGAATCTTCGCGATTGCCGCAAAAAGCCTTGCAATTACTGGGTGGTGAGCCGCTGTGCTGGCGCGTTTACGAACGTGCAGTCAGTCTAAATGTTTTTGACCAGGTTTATCTGGCGACGGATAGCGAGCTGGTCGAAAATGTTGTTAAAAATCAAGGCGGTTCAGTGATTCGAGTGGATGAACCTTGCAGGTCTGGCACCATGCGAGTGGCGTTGGCTGCGCGACGATTGGCGCTTGATCCGCAAGATCGCGTGGTGAATCTACAAGGCGACGAGCCTTTTGTGCGCCGTGAGCATGTTTTATCGCTGCTTCAAAAAATTGAAGAACCGATTGAAATTGCTACACTTTCTGCTCCAATCTCTGCGTCTGAACGAGCAAGCCAAAGCGCTGTAAAAGTGGTCGCCAATCAGGTCGGGCATGCGCTTTATTTTTCGCGAGCACCGATTCCTGGTCGACTTCACCTTGGTATTTATGGATTTACAGCGCGCATGCTCGAACATTTGCTCACAATTCCGCGCGGCGCACTTGCAACGGCCGAGGATTTGGAGCAGCTCGATTGGCTAGATGCGGGACTCAACATGGGTGTCGCGCAGGTTCAAGAATCGACCATTGGCATCAACACGCCTGCTGAACTTGAAGCGGCAGAGCGTTACTTTCAGGCACATTTTCAGCAACGCACGGGAATCGCGAGATGAGAAACAAGCGCACAACCAAACACATTTTTGTTACGGGCGGCGTGGCCTCTTCGGTCGGCAAAGGCATCGTGGCGGCGTCAGTGGGCGCGTTGCTTGAAGCGCGCGGCTTGACCGTCACTCACTTAAAGCTCGATCCGTACGTCAACGTCGATCCGGGCACCATGAATCCGCTGCAGCATGGCGAAGTTTTTGTGACGGAAGATGGTACCGAAACCGATTTGGATTTGGGGCACTACGAGCGATTCACGCACGCGGCGATGTCGCGCAAAAACAACGTCACAACGGGACGAATTTACGCAACCGTCATCGAAAAAGAACGTCGCGGCGACTACTTAGGCGGAACGGTTCAGGTTATTCCGCACATTACCGACGAGATAAAAGCATTCGTTCATCGCGGCGCACAGGGCGTGGACGTTGCCATCACTGAGATTGGTGGCACCGTTGGTGATATTGAGTCTTTGCCGTTTCTTGAAGCATTACGCCAACTTAGAATTGAAGAAGGCTTGGGGAATGCCATTAACATTCACGTGACGCTCGTGCCCTACATTCCGGCGGCGGGCGAGCTCAAGACCAAGCCTACGCAAAATTCCGTGCGCCAAATGCGCGAAATCGGCATTCAGCCCGACATTGTGGTGGCGCGTTGTGATCGCGAAATCTCGAAAGAGATGAAGGCGAAGATGTCGCTGTTCTGCAATTTGCGTCCTGATGCGGTGGTCACTTGCCAAGACGCTGCGAGCATCTACGCAGTGCCGCTGATGTTGCATCGCGAAGGCCTGGACGCGCTTTGCATCGACATGCTCGACATGTGGACCGGCGAGCCGCACTTGGATGCGTGGAATCAAATTGCCGAAAAGCTCGAAAATGCAACGCGTCGTGTCACCGTGGCGGTTGTGGGCAAGTACGTGGATTTGGTCGATGCCTACAAGAGCCTACACGAAGCGCTCAAGCACGGCGGATTTGCGAACAATGCCAAAGTGAATCTGCGCTACATCGACAGTGAGGAAATCGAGCAAAAAGGCGCATCTACGCTGCTCGATGGTGCGGATGCGATTTTGGTGCCAGGCGGTTTCGGCAAGCGCGGCATCGAAGGCAAAATCGCAGCCGTTCGCTACGCGCGCGAGAACAAGGTGCCGTTCTTTGGCATTTGCCTGGGATTGCAGGTGGCTGTCATCGAATTTGCGCGCGACGTTTGCGGCATTGAAGACGCGAACTCCGTTGAATTTGCTGAAGAAACACAGAATCCGGTGATTCACTTGATGGAGTCTCAGCAAAGCGTGACGCAAAAAGGCGGCTCGATGCGTTTGGGCGCCTATCCTTGCAAACTTGAGGAAGGTTCGCTCGCAGCGCAGGCCTACAATTCTCTGAACGTGAGTGAGCGCCACCGCCATCGCTACGAGTTTAATGCGCAATACTGCGAGCAAATGTCGGCTCATGGCATGGTTTTTTCAGGTCGTTCGCCGGACGATTCGCTGGTTGAAATCATCGAACTTCGCGATCATCCGTGGTTTTTGGGCTGCCAGTTCCACCCTGAGTTCAAATCCAAGCCGTTTGCGCCGCACCCGCTTTTTGTATCGTTCATTGAAGCGGCGCTTCAAAAGCAATCTCGCTAATTCTCGAAAGTTAAAATGTTTTTTGTCGCAGGTCCTTGCGGATTAGAAAACTTTGAGCTCGGACTCCAGGTGGCTCAGTTTCTTGCAAAAGAATCTCGTCGCTGGAATGTGAAAATTTACTTTAAGTCCAGCTTTGATAAGGCAAATCGAACAAGCGAAAATGCTTGGCGTGGTCCTGGATTGGAGCTGGGCTTGGAGTGGATTCGAGCGATCAAAGAGGAAACTGGTCTTGATGCGCTGATTGATGTGCACGAACCGTGGCAATGCGAAAAAGTCGCAGAAGTTGCGGAAGTGCTTCAGATTCCAGCGTTTTTGTGTCGCCAGACCGATTTGATTCATGCAGCGCGCGCGACAGGTCGAATTGTCAATGTGAAGCGCGGCGTTTTTCTGGATCCTCGGCAAGCTTCGAAAATTGTTGAAAAAGCTGGCGATCGCGTTTGGCTGACTGAACGCGGTACGGCGTTTGGTCACGGCGATTTGGTTTTTGATCCGCGCAGTTTGTGCTGGCTTAAAGAAGCAGGCGTGCCGGTGCTTTTTGATTGCACGCACAGCGTTCAGCACGCGGGCGATGGCGAAACGAGTGGTTGGTCGGGTTTTCAACTGCCACTCGCGCGTGCTGCCGCAGCTGTTGGCGTGGATGGCATTTACGCCGAAGTGCATCCCGAGCCTGAAAATGCACTGAGTGATCGCGCGTCTCAGTTAAACTTTTCGGATTTTATTAAGCTTTTAACGCAGACTCTTGGCATCGATAAGATGCGCCACGCGTGCCGTTGAATCTTCGACAATGCACCAGGCCCCTGCGCCATTTCTTAACGTATGCGTTTGCACGCTTTGTCTTTGCAACAACGCGAATTCTGCCGCTGCGGTGGTCACTTCGGTGCGCTGATTTCCTCGGCCGCGTGTGTGGATTGCTGGCGATTCGTCCGCGCCGCGAAATGAAGCAGCGCTTGGCGCTCGCAGACTTGGAACCAAAGCCAAAACCTTCGGAAATCTTTGGCGAATTGTGCAAGCGAGTGCTTGAATTTGCTCAATCCGATCGCGTGTTGCCGCATATTTCAGTTACGCCGCAAGCTCAAGCGTTGATTTCGGGGCGCGATCCACTTCTTGTTGCAAGTTTTCACCTTTTAAATTGGGAAATTACAGCTGCTCGACTTGTTCAAGTTCAATCGCGAGAAGTGCATGCGATTGCTGCGGCCGGTAAAAAATCGCCTCTTCTTCGATTCGTTGCGGAACGTCGCAGAATTCATGGGCTTTCGATTCATGAACCAGGTTCTGGCGCGCGAGCGGTGTCGGCGCTCAAAAAGAACGCGTTGCTCGTTGTCTTCGTCGATCAAAAAACTCGTGAAAAATCAGTGACTTTGCCGTTTTTAGGACGTCTTGCTCCCTGCTCGCTCACCTTTGAGCGTTTGCAATCCATCACGCAGGCGCGGCCCATTGCAATTTGGATGCGTGAAACAATTTCGGGATTTGAGTTGGATGGCGCGGCGCTTGATGCTTCAGGTGATTTGACGGCGCAGGTCACAAAAATCGCTGAATCGCAGATTCGCTCTTGTCCAAAAGCCTGGGTTTGGAATCACGATCGTTGGGGTGATAATGCGTAACCTGTTGATTCTATTGTTGATTTTTGTCGCTCCAGCATTTGCGCAAGTGAATGATTCCAAGCCAATCGAAATTGAAGCGGAGTCGTTGTCGCTCGAGCCTGGTTCGCTGTTGGCAAAGTTCGAAGGCCAAGTCCTGTTGCAGCAAGGAAATTTGCAACTTTCGTGTGATTCGCTCATTGCCACCTACGATAAATCCGGCGCGATTTTGACGATTGAAGCGGTTGGTCACATTTCGGTTCGCCAACCCGATTTGCAGGTGACGGCAGCGCGGGCAAAATACGAAAAATCGTTGGGAACACTGATACTTGAAGGTCGTCCTAAGATGATGCGAGGCGAGGATCGCATTGAAGGTGAGCGTGTGATTCTTTGGCCGGAAAGTGGTCGCGTTCAAATTTTGCACGCCAAAGGTTCTGTTCGCGGTCCTAAATTGGAAACGGCGCTGCCGAAAGTGAAACCGTGAATGCAATTCAAAACGGACTTAAAGTCGTTGATTTAATTCATGATTTTGGAAAGCGTCGAGTCTTAGATGGCCTTTCGTTTTTTGTGCCGCCTGGAAAAATCGTTGGCATTTTGGGACCAAACGGCGCAGGAAAATCTACGGCGTTTCGTATTGTCGCAGGCCTACTTAAGCCAGTTTCAGGCTGCGTTTTTTTATGTGAGCACAATCTGACTCCTCTTCCACTTTGGAAGCGCGCGCGGCTTGGACTTGGCTATTTGCCGCAGGAATCAACGATTTTTCGGCGTTTAACGGTTCAAGAGAACTTACAGGTGGCACTCGACGCATTGCCGAAAAGCGAATGGAACTCATTGGAATCAAAAAAGAATCGGCTAAACGAGTGCTTGGAGATCGTTGGGCTTTCTGAGCGGCGAAATTCAAAAGGCGAAACGCTCAGTGGCGGCGAGCGTCGGCGCGCAGAAATTGCGCGAGTGTTTTGTCAAAATCCGAAAGTTTTGCTTTGTGATGAACCGTTTGCAGGGCTCGATCCCCGCGGAATTCAAGCGGTTTCTGACGCTTTACGGGCTCTTAAAGCGCGTCAAATCGGTATCCTGTTTAGTGATCACAATGTTTTGCAGGCTCTAGACCTCTGCGACGAGGTCTATATACTGCAAAACGGCCTCTGCCTTGCGGAGGGCACGCCGGCTCAGGTTGCCGCTGATCCGCGCGTGATGGATGCATACCTTGGAAATCGCCCTAGTGGGAGTGGCTTGCAAAGGAGTGCTCGATGTCTCTGACGTTGGGTTTCCAACTCAAACAGGCTCAGCAACAACAGCTGGCGCTGACTCCGCAGCTCAAACAGGCGATTCGTATTTTGCAGTTGCCTCGCGCGGATTTGATAGAAGAAGTTCGCGAGGCGCTCATCGAAAATCCGCTGCTTGAAGAGCAGTCTGAGATTATGTCGAGTGAGCATCAGCCAGAGACTGCGGCGGAACGAAAAGCTCAAGAATTAAGCGAAACAACGCCTGAAGCGGAAGGTGATCGCGAGCAACCGTCTGAGCGAGAGCAAATCGATTGGGAGTCGTATTTCGAAAATTACAGCTCTCCATTGCCGGCTCAGCGTTTGCACGACGATGATTTGCCTGGTGTTGAGGCGACGTTTGCGCGCGGTGAAACGCTTTTTGACCATCTTTTGTGGCAGCTCCAGGTTTCAAGTTTAACGCCTGAAGAACAACAAATGGCCTGCGAAATCATTGGAAACATTGATGAATGTGGCTATTTGCAAGGCGTGACGGTTGAAGAACTCGCAGAAGAACAAGGCGCGAGTGTTGAATTTGTTGAGCACGTGCTTTCCATTGTTCAAACGCTTGATCCTCTGGGCGTTGGAGCGCGTAACCTTCGAGAATGCTTGCTGATTCAGGCAAAGTTCTTAGAGCTTGGTGCCATTGTTTGTGACGTTCTCACCGATCATTTCGATGCGCTTGCGAAGCAGCAATATCCGCAAATTGCGCGCGCTATGGGATTGGACGTTGACGAAATTGTGGAAACTGCTCGCGTCATCAGCCAGCTCGATCCCAAGCCGGGGCGAATTTACGGTGGCGAGCAGCCGCGTTACATCACGCCTGACGTCTACATCCGCAAAATTAATGGAGAATATCGAGCCGTTCTTAATGACGATGGTTTGCCACGTCTGAAAATTAGTCCGTTTTATCGCCAGGCCTTGGTCAGCGAAAAATCGCCTGATACAAAAAAGTATGTTCAGGAGAAATTGAATCAGGCGGCTTTTATGATTCGCAGCTTGGGTCAGCGCCAGCAAACGATTCAGCGCGTGACCGAAGTGATCATTGAACGGCAACTCGATTTCTTGGAAAACGGTGTTGAAGCGCTCAAACCCATGATTTTACGGGATGTTGCGGAGCGCTTAGAACTTCACGAATCAACCGTTAGCCGCGCGACGATGCAAAAATATGTGCATACGCCGCAAGGCATTTACGAACTGAAATTCTTTTTTAATTCGGCGATTTCCACTGAAGATGGTGAAGACATCGCCAGCCGTGCGGTGCAAAGTCGCATTAAGGCGCTCATCGCCGGTGAACCTCAAGGAAAGCCACTCAGCGATCAAAAATTGGCAGAAATTCTTGAGGAAGAGGGCATTCATATTGCCCGTAGAACGATTGCTAAGTACCGTGAATCTTTGGGCATTTTGCCAAGTTCGAGACGTAAAAAGCTCTTTTGAGCGGAAGGAGTACCCATGCGTATCTCCGAAATGCTGACTCTCAGCGCAGTTGATGCAAACCTTCGCGCATCCAATAAGGCGGGCGTTCTTCGTGAGCTTGTGGGCATGATCCTAAAGCAACAGCCTGACCTCGATCCCAACGAGTTGGTTGAGACTCTGATGCGCCGTGAAATGCTTCAGAGCACGGGCTTTGGTGATGGCGTTGCAATTCCGCACGGAAAAACGCCTGCAGTGGACGGCATTTTGGCGTGTTTCGGCCGTAGCGTGCTTGGTGTTGATTTCCAAAGTTTGGATGGCCAGCCGTCGCACCTGTTCTTTACGATTATCGTAAATGAATCGCAGCACGGCCTGCACTTGAAGGCTTTGGCTCGCATTTCGCGATTGTTCAAAGATCCAGAAGTTCGCGCGCAGCTCATGGAAGCTGAGGACGAGCAAGCAATTTACAACGTGATTCTTGCGGCTGACGCGAAGCTCTGATGGCCGAAATCGCTGAGCGTCCTGAAGTAACCGTTGGAAATCTTCTCGCGACATTGGGCGACGAGGATTTTTCGATTGTGGCGGGTACGCAGGGATTAGACAGAGTGATTCGCCAGCGAACCGTGCAGCGTGTGGGCGTGGCCTTGACGGGGTCAACCGCGCACATGGAGCACGATCGCGTGCAGCTTTTGGGTCAGGCCGAAAGTTTGTACTTGGCGTCGCAGCCCACCGAAGCGCGCCATTCGCTTTTAAAGCAAATGGTTTCGGTTGGATTTCCAACACTTGTGCTCAGCGCAGGTCGACCGATTTCCGAAGAATTACGCCAACTTGCGAATGAAAATGGCTTTGTGCTGCTTTGGACGCAATTAGCGTCAACGGAAGCGTGCACTCGCTTGAATGAAGCGCTGGCCACTTGCTTGGCGCCTCGAGAAACGCGACACGGCGTTTTGCTCGACGTGCACGGCGTGGGCGTTTTGCTGCTTGGAAAAAGCGGCATTGGCAAAAGCGAGCTTGGCCTGGAGTTGTTGGCGGCTGGTCACAGATTGGTGGCGGATGATGTGGTTTTGCTCAAGCAAATCGACAGCAAAACGGTGGTTGGATCTGCACCGGAACTTTTGCGTCACCACATGGAAATTCGCGGTCTGGGTATTCTGAATATCAAAGATTTGTTTGGCGCGGCGGCGGTTCGCGATCGAAAGCGCGTTGAGCTCGCGGTTAATTTGATCGACTGGGGCCCGGACGTAGAATGCGATCGATTGGGGCTCGACGAAACCACAACGCTGCTTGCGGGTACAGAAGTTCGGCTTTTGACGCTGCCTGTGCGGCCTGGTCGCTCACTGGCGTTGCTTATCGAAGTCGCGGCGCGAAACCACTTATTGCAACAGCTTGGACATTCTTCTGCGCGAACGCTCGCGGATCGCTTGCATTACCAAATGAATCGGGCGAACTTCCCCATTTACGACTCGCTCGCGAATGAAGGAGAACGCGGCATTGAGTGACGGTTTGCGGTTTAAAGTTATCACCGGTTTGAGTGGCTCTGGAATTTCAACGGCGCTGAAGGCGCTGGAAGATCTGGGCTATTTCTGCGTA
>JAZUEA010000233.1:0-6884 GCA_045639945.1 Myxococcota bacterium | reverse complement strand
CCGCCGCCGCCACGACCGCGAAGACCAGAGGTCTCCATTTCGACGCAAACCTCTTCGGGCGTCATTTCGGTGTAGGCCTTAGCAGCCGCCGCGTAACCATCGTGAGCGATGTACTCGTTGATGTCGCCCGGATCGACCTTGCCGCACAAAGCAAGCGAGTAACGGTGCTGGCGGTTGTAGAACGGAATGGTCTTAGGACCGCTGCAGACGGTGCCATCGCCGGGGATCTTGTAGCAGAGGCGCTCGATGAGCTCGTGCTTCAAGACCGTCTTTTCGACGATTTCTTCGGCGTCTTCAGCCTTGACCTTGGTGTAGAGGATGCCATCGGGTTCGATGCTGACCAGCGGACCCATTTGGCAGAAGCCCTGGCAACCAGAGGTTGAAACGTGGACGTGGTCCTTGGCATCGTCGTCGTGCTTTTCCAGAACGACGTCGACCTTCAAACCAGCGTTCTTGATGAGGTCGCAAAGACGCTCGTAAACCTTGAGAGAACCGTTGGCGACGCAGCCGGTACCACCGCAGATAACGATGCGACGACCTTCGTTCTTTTCAAGAGAGAGCCAGCCCTCCTTGATGGACTTCAAGGACTCTTTGGTCATGCTCATTGCGCCGACTCCTTATTAAGCTCTTCATCCTTGGCCTTGATCTCATCGATGAGCTTGTCCAGCTTCTCGACCGTCATCATGCCGTGGACTTCGTCGTTGACCGTCATGGCGGGGGCGAGGCCGCAAGCGCCAATGCAAGAAACGGTTTCGAGCGTGAACATGAGATCGTCGCTCGTGGGTTTCTCGTCGCTGATGCCGAGCTTCTTCTGGATGGCGTCCTTCAAGGCAGTGCTGTTCTTCACGTGGCAAGCGGTACCGTTGCAGACGCGGATCACGTAGCGGCCCTTGGGCTCCAGAGCGAAGTGAGCGTAGAAGGTGGCCACACCAAAGACTTGAGCGGCGGGCAACTTCAACTCGCCAGAGATGTAAGTCAACACTTCACGCGGAAGGTAGCGATAGACCTCCTGAATCTCTTGCAGGATAGGGATCAGTCGCTCAGGCCGCCGCTCGTGCTTGTCGAGGATGGCGCATACTTGGTCAAACCGCCGGAACGGCGCATTCGCCTCATTCATGAATTCGTCTCCTTGAGAGTTGTGGTCATCCCACAAACTCCACCGGCTTCGGGCTTGTAGCCCCGCTTTTGCGCGGAGCAATCTACGCCCTTTCTCTTTTAAGGGCAAGAGTCGTGATTTTTGGAACGGGCGATTTTGGAACGATTTTTAACCTGTTATTAGACAAGTCTAACAGCGATAGAATGCCACTTTTTTGTGTGAAATAGCATAAAAAGTGGAGACGAATGAGGGCTAGAGTGCGTTAGAGAACGAAAATTCAATAAAATCAGTCGACTTTCACTTAGAAAGTTCCGTCGATATTAGGCGCTTTTTTGAATTGCTCTTGCTCTTCTAGAAGCTCTGGATCGCCGGGAGCCAAGAGAAGAGCCTGTTCTAAATGCCAGCCTGCAAGGTGCTTTTCCTCTTTAAACTGGGCGAATTCTCTGTGGTGAGTCGCGTGTTGCAAATGTAAAAACGCCATTGCCTTGCGAGCGTCGATGTCGCTTTCTTTTGTAATTCCAAGTGCTTGAAATCGTGCTTTCACTTCGTCCGGCTCGGCAGGCTGTTTGAACGGACGGAATGTCAATCCGTGTGGGCGCATGCGCTTGAGCAAATCGTATTCTGCGGCCGTCGGCAAAACGCCGGGTTCAAAGTGCGTGGGCAAATTCACCAATCGCGTTGGATAATCAGTAAGTGCCTGAGCATACTTGGGACTCTGCGTCATGAGTCGAGCTTTGTGCCACGGCTCATTTCGACGACCACGGAAAACCAGCGCAACATCAGGTCTTGTGCCTTCAAACGCGCGCAGCGCCTGTGTTGTGAAATAACTTTGGTAATCGCTGAAAACGAGACCACCTTCCATGGGTGCTTCGGCAAATAATGCACGGGCAAATCGATCGGCGGTTGTGCTTTCAAGTCGATTACCTGGATCAACGCGAGGAACGGCGAGTGCCACGCAAACAGCAATCAGAGCAGGGGCGGCAAGTGAAAAAATTCTGCTGTGATTTTGAATCGTTTCGTAAATAGTGTTTGCACCAACACAAGCAAGCGTGACGAGTGCGGCCAAAGCAGGTGCCATGTATCCGCCGATGTCTGGATTCAGCTCGTCGATGCGCTGACGGTTGAGAATCGAAACCAGCAACACCACACAGATGGAAACACCCACGACAGCGGCGATTTTGGATTGGCGGATTTCATGAACGGCACGAATGAGTGCGATGGCGATGAGCACCATTAAAATTGCGCTGACGACGACGCCGAATTGCGAAAAAAGATAGAAGCCCAAATCGCCTGGTTGGCTAAGATGAGCTTTTTCTGCAAGCCATTCAAAACCGCTGATGTGCCAGAGAACTTCACGAAGAGTCTGTGGTGCGCCAAATCCGATTTCACCGCCATGCGTGGCACGAATCGGCAAGTAAGCGTAGAGACAAAGACCGAAAATTCCTGAAATGATTGAGAAAATAACGGATTTGATGCCAGGCCAAGCAGCAATCATGGCGACAAGAGCGACAGGTAAAAGTGAAACTGCAACGAACGTATGATTTGCGCCGGCGAGTCCAAAGAGGAATCCCAAGCAAACCCAAAGGCGGCGATCGCGTGACTCAAAGTATTTCCACGCCACGCAGAGAATTGCGGCGTTGAGTAAGTTTTGAAGTGCATAGACTTCCGCGCGGATGCCCTGCACGAAAATAGCAGGCAATAATAAATAGAAAAGCGCGCAAAAAACGGCGATGAGACCTTGACCGAGTTTGGGAGTGGCGTCGCGTTTTTGAATATCGAGAAAGAAGTGACACCAGAACACGCCGGATGCGACGAGTGCAATGGCGGATGATAGATTCGCGCGGAACGCTAAGTCACCGAATGGTAAGAGTTCTGAGAGATGGGTTGTGATGGCGTGAAGTGGGTGTCCCGGTGCGTGTGAAATAGAAAGTCGCCAGGCCACTGCGCCAAATTCGCCGGAGTCGTACCAAGAAATCGTGGTGAGCGCGGCGCATCCGAAAATCGCGGCGCCAACAACGCCAACTAAAATTTCAGGCCAAACGCTGCGCAAAGAATGGGAACTCGTTGAAAGCAAAGAAGATTTAGAGGTCACTCGTACCTCGCTAAAAAAGTGAGATTACTCCAAAGAGCGTGACTTGAATCGAAACTGCTTGAAATAAAAGGGAATTCGAGAAATCACGCTCTAGGAGCGGTTGGCATTAAGCGCGCTGGAAGAGATTGCAGAGCTCGCGGAGGCGGGTCGCGTGGTAAGACTGCAGAGCGCCTTCTTGCATGCGCCACGCCCAGTTGCCGCTGCAGACCGACGGCGTGTTCATGCGGGCGGAGTTGTCCAGGCACAGAATGTCTTGGACCGGCAAAATTGCAGTTTCAGCCACGGAACCAAGCGCCGTGCGGATCATGTCCCAAACGAGGTCGTGGCCGTCGCGGGCGAAGTAGCGACGCACGTGGTCTTGAACGAACGGTGAGGCCGCGAACCACCAACCGAGCGTGGTGTCGTTGTCGTGCGTGCCTGTGTAGACCACGGAGTGCGGAATGTGGTTGTGCGGCAAGTAGAGATTGTCGTTTTCGCCACCAAACGCGAACTGCAAGATCTTCATGCCCGGGAAGCCGGTGGAGGCCAAAAGATTGCGAACGCCGTCATCGATGACGCCCAAATCTTCAGCGATAACCGAGAGTTTGCCGAGCTTGGATTCAACAAACTCGAAGAACTCAGCGCCAGGACCTTCGATCCACTGACCTTCTTTGGCGGAGCTGGCGGTGGCTGGCACGGACCAGTACGCGGAGAACGCGCGGAAGTGATCGATGCGGACGGTGTCGTAGAGTTCGAAGGCGCGCTTAATGCGGTCGATCCACCACTGGTAGCCGCTGGCTTTGAGAGCGTCCCAGTTGTAGAGCGGGTTGCCCCAGAACTGGCCATCTTCGGAGAATGCATCCGGCGGAACACCCGCGACGTTGACGCGCATGCCCTGCTCATCAAGCTGGAACATGTTTTGGTGCGTCCAGACATCGACCGAGTTGGCATCGACGTAAATGGGCAAGTCGCCAATGAGAGAAATGCCGCACTTTTTGCATTCTTCGCGCAGCGCTTTCCACTGCATGTCAAAGAAGAACTGAATCGCAACGGCTTCATCGACCGACTTGCGCAAACCACCCAATGCAAACTTGACGGCGTCTTGATCGTAAGCGCGGAGTTTGTTGGACCATTCCCACCACGGCTTTTGCTCTTTGTCGGCCAGGGCTTGGAACAAACCGGCTTCTTCAGCCCATGGGGACTGGCGCTTGAAAGCGAGGAATTGTTCCAAGAGTGGGTGACGACCGTGCAACAAGCGATCGGCGGCCTTTTCCAGGCGAGGTCCCTTCAACGCGCGAACGGCGTTGAAATCGACCTTGTTCGGATCGGTGGTTACGAAGCCTTCGAGATCGGCCTGATCCAACAAACCAACGTTGGCCAGATCTTCGAGGCTGATCATCCACGGGTTGCCGGCAAACGCGGACCAACTGGAGTACGGCGAATCGCCAGCACCAGCCGGAACGATGGGCAAAACTTGCCAAAGCGAAAGACCCGCGTCTTTGAGGAAGTGCACAAAGTTGCGCGCGCCAGCACCAAGGTCGCCAATGCCGTGCGGGCCAGGCAACGATGTGATGTGCATCAACAGACCTGCACGGCGATGATTCTGAAGTTCCATTACTTTCCTTTTATCGCTCAGCGTCGAGCGATTTCAGTTTTCTTTAGGCTGGTGGTAGCGCGCGACAGTGCGAACGGAAACTACGTCGACGCCTTCTAGGCCGAGCAAGTTTCGAGCAATGACATCGCCCAGTTGAATCGGCGCTTCGGCGTGCAAGCGGTGAATCGCTTCCGCCGCTTCAAGCAAGCGAGCCTTTGGAATGGGCGCGGTCAACTTGACGGGCAAGCGTCGCTCACGGCCGCCGCTCAGCGGAACGGTGGTTGAAAAAGTGCGGCGCGGATCGATGAATTCCTGCTCGGCGTACTTGGCTCCACGAGGGCAGCTGTTGCCGGAGATCTTTGAGATCTGTTTGCCTTCGTGCTCGATTTCAAGCTGGCAGCCGATGGGGCAGCTGATGCAGGTGAGAGTCGTAATCTCCATCTTAAGCCTCCGAAGACTTTTCGGGAACGATGTCAATGGACAAGCGGTCGCCGTAGAAGCGCTCAAGTTGGTCCGGCGTGAGTTGGATGCTGATCATCTCGGCCGGAATGGCGCAGCGCAGTTTCTTTTCGTAAATGACGCCGACACGCAGGACGCAGTTTTGCATGCGCTCGCGGCAGCGCAGATAGATTTTTTGATCGCGATCGGGGCTCAGAGAGTAGGGCACGCAGTAACGAACGTTTTGGCCGGCAATGAGCGAGATGTTGTCGCGCGGACGGAGGTAGCCCTGAGCGCGCTCGCCGGCGAAGCGACCGGTACGCATTGATTCTTCGGTGACGTAGTCGACCAAGTCGTGCACATGGAGCACGTTGCCGCATGCAAACACGCCGGGTACGGAAGTTTCCATGGTGCTCGAAACGATCGGGCCGCCAGTGGTGAGGTCGAGTCGAAGGCCCAAGCTTCTGGAAAGTTCGTTTTCAGGAATGAGGCCCACGGAGAGCAACAGCGTGTCGCATTCCACATCGTAGGCTTTGCTTAAAATCGGGCGCATGCGCTCGTCGACAGGAGCGACCGAAACGGCTTCGACGCGGTTCTTGCCCTTGATGGCGGAAACCGTGGTCGAGAGGTGCAGCGGAATGTTGTAGTCATTCAAGCACTGAACCACGTTGCGGTTGAGGCCGTTTGAGTATGGCATGAGCTCGAAAACGCCTTCGACTTTGCAGCCTTCGAGCGTGAGACGGCGAGCCATGATGAGGCCGATGTCTCCAGAGCCCAAGATCACGACGCGACGACCAGGCAAGTAACCTTCAAGGTTGACCAACTTTTGAGCGAGACCAGCGGTGATCACGCCTGCCGGACGCGAGCCCGGAATGCGGATGGCACCACGTGTGCGCTCGCGACAACCCATGGCCAAAACCACGGAACGGCATTCGATTTCGGTGAGGCCGCCGCGCTCAGACAAAACGCGAACCACGCGCTTGCCGCTGGAGTCGACGGAGAGGCCCATCACGTAACTGCTCGGCGCAACGTCGATATCGCGATCGATGGCTTGAGCCACGAAACGTGCAGCGTATTCAGGACCGGTCAGCTCTTCCTTGAAGTGATGCAGACCGAAACCGGCGTGAATGCACTGGCGCAAAATACCGCCGGGCTCGTGATCTCGCTCAAGAATCAAAACTTTGGAAACGCCCGAGTCGAGTGCACCCAAAGCTGCTGCAAGCCCCGCAGGGCCACCACCGACGACGACAACGTCGTACTTCCGGTTCATGCGTCCAAACATTAGGGCTCCTTTGAAGGCAGTGAGTTGGTGTCATCCATAGGTTGCACAATCCACGAACCCGGACCGCGCTTGGTGATGGCTTCCATGGGCACGTGCAAGCGTTCAGAGAGAATTTGCAAGATGCGGGTGGTGCAGAAACCGCCTTGGCAGCGACCCATGCCGGCGCGCGTGCGGAACTTGACGCCGTCCACAGTGCGGGCGCCGCGATCGATCGCCTGGTGAATTTCGGCTTCGGTGATGCGCTCGCAGCGGCAAACAATGCGGCCAAACAACGGGTTTTGACGAATCAATTCGCGCTGGCGCTCAATGGTTTGCCTGCAGAAGCGAGCCGGCTTTTCAATGGTCGGAATAAAGTCGTTGCGCTCGACCAGCGTGAGGCCTTGCTTGCAAAGGATTTCGAGCA
>JAZUEA010000232.1:0-5135 GCA_045639945.1 Myxococcota bacterium | reverse complement strand
CGACTTCCCGTTTGCTGTGTTGCAGGAAGCGAAAATAAATTTGAGCGCGGATTTTCGCTTGGATTCTGAAGAGTTGCGTTCCACTGCGGACGAGTCGATTCAACCGATTCGCCAGGTCCCTGCGTGGAGAGATTTCGCTGACTGACCGGGTGTCGACGCGGCGCATCTTCAAGCGAAGCAGCAGGGGCCGGAATTTCCGTGACATCCGTAAAAACTTGTGCGCGGCGCTGCAAATTGAGTTTTGCAAACGGCGCTGCAGTGGGCGGATCGGGCAATTTCGCTTCTGAATTTTGAGTCGCGTTGCCCCAGTCGATTTCGTTCGGATCGGAATTTAGCGATTCATTTCCAATAGATAGACTTCCGCCTGAGCTGCTCAGAAAATCCAAATCATCATCAAAATCGAGGCCCAAGCCTTCTAAGAAGCGCTCTGCTTCTTCATCGATGGCGCGGCGCTGCATTTCGGAAAGCGCAAATTCTTCTTCTGTTAATTTCTTTTTCTTCTTTGATTCTGCAAGCTTGCGGTCAGCGCGCTGAATGTCGCGAACGTACGTACCATTCTCCATCGCCAGCAAAATGCGGTTCCAGTACTGCTCATAGCTGAGAACGCGCTGCAGAATATTTTGGTGGCGAAAGCGCTGAACGGCGTCACGGCCAGGATTGTACTGGCGAATGCGGCGTAGAAGATTGTCGCGTTGTTGCAGAGGGAGTTTGCGCTCGATGCCCGCAAAGCTCTGCTCAAAAGCCTTTCGTAAGGCTTCGAGTTCATTTTCCAATGCGGTCAGCTTATCAGCGGGCATCACGATTCCTTCGATAATCGAATGAATTTTATCCTTTGTTTCATCAGTCCGCAAACCTGCTGAGCCAGTTGTGGCAAGCGGTGAAAATTTCTCGATTTTTGTTTTTTGCGAGCTGGTTTTCGCCTACTTTTTGCACGCCACTTTTTGGAGTCAATTCAATGAACCGCAAGCAAGCACAAGCCGCAAACGCTCTCTTTTTGGCAACCATGGGTGAGGCCATTGAGCTGCACCTTCCTAAAATGATTCAGGAAAAGCTTAAAAATGAGTCTATGCTCATCGAGCACGTTTGGTCGTTGGGCGAAGCGATTGAGGTTCGTTTCTGGGGGTACGAGCGATCCACAATTTTCTTTATGGGTAGCGCAATTGAGCCCAGTGAAGGTGGTTACAAAGTAATGGTCCAAACGGGCGTCCAAAAAATCTGGCGTACCAACGGGTTGGGCGAAAGCATCGACAAGTTGGTCGAATTCAAGATGATCGAACGCAATGGCGGACCTCAGGCTCGCTGATTCTCTCGCCTTAAAATCTGTAACCTCTTAATTTTATTCTAATTTTTAGAATCTCTTAAAACACTTGTGTGCAAATTTTCGCGTTTGAATTTGTGATAAATTCAATGAGATAAGCGCGACTAAAATGGCCTAGTGACTTGTAAGTGATTAAAATAATTGAGATTTACGCAAAGTTACGTGAAAGTTCGAGCGCCAGTTCAACCATTTGGTCAAACGTTTTTTCGCGTTCTTCTGCTGTTGTGAACTGTTTGTTCACAATGTGATCGCTTACCGTGAGAATCGAAAGTGCTTTCACTTTGTAATATGCAGCGATCGTGTACAGTGCGGCAGTTTCCATTTCTGCTGCTAAAATGCCGTATTCTTTAAGAGATTTTCCTGATTCTTCACTGTGATAAAAACTGTCAGAAGTGAAGATGTTTCCTACTCGAAAAGGCATGTAACGCGAGCGTGCTGCATGAGCTGCGGCTTCCAAAAGCTCAAAATCTGCGATGGGTGCGAATGTTAGGCCGGGCAAAAGCTGGCGATTCATGGCTGAATCGGTGGATGCGCCTTGAGCGAGAATTAAATCGCGCAGTGAAATGTCTTCTTGCAATGCACCGCAAGTGCCGATTCTACAAAGTGTTTTGACGTTGTATTCACTGCAGAGTTCTTCAATGTAAATCGAGGCGGACGGCATGCCCATGCCCGTACTTTGAATGGAAACGCGCATGCCTTCGAAATTTCCAGTGAAGCCCAACATGCCGCGCACGGTGTTGTAACACTTCGGATTTTCAAGGAATTTTTGGGCAATATGCTCTGCTCGTTTGGGATCTCCAGGCAATAAAACAAACGGCGCAATTTCGGAAGGTTTGGCGTTGATGTGAATCGACATGAAAATTCCTTAATGATTTTAGACTATTACGAAAGTCCAGAGCGTCGACGAAGTGCCCATTCTGCGCACGGCAACAAAAGTCCCAAAAGCAGGCAAATCACGTTGGACCAAAGCGGCACGCGCTTTTGGCGATTCACCTTAAGAACTGCACCTTCGCGAAATGGCAGGTTGCGCAATCCCTGAGAAAGTGTGCGAACTTGGCCGCCTGTGCTGTTTGCAATGGTTTCGAGTGGTGCGCGGCGAGCGTGTAAATCTGAGAGTTCTTGGCCGTTTGGAGCAACCAAAAAATGAACTTGCGCATGTGTGGAAGTCTCGTCTTCCATGGTTATCCCATTGAGATCATGCGAGTTTTCTTGGTCGAGCCAAGCTTCGATGCAATGAGGACCTTCGTTTTCTGGTTTGAAGCGAATCCAGGTGAGGCCTGACTCATCGGTTTTTTCATCAAACAAAATCGGCTCGTCGTTTCCTTCGGCGGTCACTTTGAAATGAACGGTGCGGTCGGCGAGCGAATCGACAAATCCGCCTAAAAGTCGAGCTGTTGCGGTGACTTCCTCGTTTGGTGAGTAGTGCTCGCTTGAAGTTTGAAGCGTCATGGTTTGCAGCGCTGGATCGTGCGAAAGCCAGCGGAGCATGTTTGAGAAAAGTCGGTGGTAGGCGCGGCTGTCGCCACCTGTTGCCACATTTTCAAACGCGTAATTCCAAAGCGAGTCGGTCATGATGGCAGCTACACGACCTTTTTGAACATTCCAAATTGCGAGCAAAGGCTCCTTAACTCTTCGATTTTGTTCGATATTTAAAGGAGAAAGCTTGGGGTTTTCTAGCAGGGCAACCGCGCCAGGTTTGAGACCTGCTGTGCGATTTTGGCCATCCAATTCGGGTAATTTGGCCCAAAGTGCGCGTGTCTTTTCAGGTGTTGATTCGAGCGCTGTGAGTGGGTGATGCAACCCCGCTTCGGTCGGCACCGCGCGGAATCGCTCGTGGGATGTGAGTTCGGAGCCTTTGGGCGGCAGATAAATCGGGAGAATTTCTTCAATTGCTGTGCCTTGGTAACCGCCTTTTGTGAAGCTTAACTCGCCACCTAGCATGAGTAATCCGCCGCCGTTTCGAACGTAATCGGCGATGCGAGGCAAGTATTGCGACATCTGATAATCCACGTGGCTAAAATTCTGGAAGATAACGAGGTCGAAACTGCCGAGCTCGACTTCGAAAAGTTCCTGCGTCGGGAAGGGGATGAGGCTCAGCTCGTCTTGGTGAGCGGATTCAATGCTGGTGGTGGTGCGTAAGATGAAAAAGCTGATGAGGTCGATATTTGGGTGTTCGGAAAGGAGTGTGCGCAAAAAGCGCTCGTCCCACGACGGTTGACCCACCACTTGAAGAACGCGGAGTTTGTCGCGCAGAACGTGCAGCGCAAAATCTCGGCGATTGTTTTGCGTGACGACTTCGCCGGGGGCTGGTTCGAGTTCAAGCGTGAATACGGCGTCGCCCAAATCGCTCGGGACAAATTCAAAGTCAAACCGCACATCTCGCTGATTGGGCAAAACTTCAAAGATGCGTTGCTGCAAGACTTTTTCGCCTTGGCGAAGTGTGAGAGGCAGCGCTTGATGCGCCAATCCTTCGGCGCGAACGGTCACATGAATCAGCGTGGCGTTTTGCACAAATGCGAACGCGTCGTGATCGACGGACACAATTGCGCTGTCGGGCGGCGGTTCGTCGGGACCGGTGAAAAGTGCATGAACCGGCGCGGACAAACTGTGCGCAAGTGACTCCAAATGACCGGGAACAGGCGGTGCGCCTTCTGCCAAGCTCGCATTATCGGCGCCATCGGAAATGAGAACTACGCCAGCGAGATCGGCTTCGCCTTTGCGCGCGGCCAAGGCCGAAAGTCCAAGCATGAAATCGGTGCGCTCACCTTTCGCCGTGAGTGCTGTGGCTGTTGGAACCGTTGGATCGGCGATGGCGCGAAGTTCGTCGCTGAGTGCGTAGAATTCCAGATTGTGCCGAGTTCTTAAATCATTCAGGGCGGTTGCAAGCGCGTCAACGCCATCTTGGATTCGCGTTGATTTCTGACCAGGCAGGCTCATGCTTTGCGAATCGCCAAGAATGACCGCCACGCGTGTGTCCAGCCGAGTGACGTCGCTGAGCTCAAGTGTGGGCTCCAAAAAAACGACGAGCAGCGCTGAAACAGCAAGCAGGCGCAAGACCAAAAGCTGAATGCGTCGTGTACGACTCACGCGTCGAGTGGTGCGCCAGCCGAGCCAAAGCACCAAAAGCGCAATCGCTATAACCAACGCCACAACCCACGGTTTAAAGTGCGAGCCCGAAATTAACTCCGCGGAATTAAAAGCATTCTCGGAATCAAAAAGCGATTGCCACATTTATTTCTCGTATGGTTCGACGCGCCAACGTCGTCGCCGCAAAATCGGGAGTGCGTGGACTTGGTCGCGTTTGTAGTCGGTGCAGGTGGCGTACATCAAAAGATTGACGCCCAGGCGGAATGCGAGTTCACGTTGACGTTGACCGCCTTCGATGGGCAGCAGCCACTGTCCCATCATGTCGCGGCCGAATGCGCCGAACAGATCGTTGCGGTTGTAGATGATGGGCGTTCGTGCACCTTGCTGCACACCTTCAAGAAATGTCTGGCGGTTGATGCGGCCGTACGGGCGTTCGAGCAGGTAAAAACTGCGGTAAATGGTGTGGTCATTTGAAAGTCGTGCGAGCGGATCACTTGGAAAAAGCTTAATGATTTCGCCGCGAACGAATTGATCAAAGTCGTCTTGACCGGGCAAAGATGCGTCGTCGATGAAGAGCAGTCCGCCTGCTTGGAAATAGCGCTGAAGATTTCGAACTTCGGCTTCGCTAAATGGCTCAGAAACGCGTGTTGCTGACCACAAAATCAGCGGATGTCTAAAGATTTCAGGATCTTTCGCTTGTACAACAACCGGTGTTTCACGCGCGTCGATC
>JAZUEA010000231.1:0-1542 GCA_045639945.1 Myxococcota bacterium | reverse complement strand
CGCAATGATGAGCAATACGCCAATGATAACCATGGTTTTGAAACTCTCCTAATTCAAAAGAAAATCGCTGAAGACTACAGCATTCTGTGAGTAATGGGAAGATTTACAGGTTCGTTGCGATTTTGCGCAAAGTGTGCGAGTCGCATTCGCTATGCAATTTACAAGTACATCTGAACAGCAACTGACTTGGCGCGAAGCAGACGAAATTCTGCGCTATTGGCTTTTGGCGCTGCGTTACGAAGAGTCGCTGTCGTCGCGGCCGCATGTTCGAAAAGTAGATCCGGCGCGAACGGACAAGGTGAACACGCTCGAGCCTTCACGCGAACAGAATTATTTTAAGCTGATGCGCGATGCTGCGCCGTTTTTGTTGCGCGATGAAAATTTGCTGGAATTGCCGCTGAATCCGGAGCGAGCAGCGTTTGCGGAGCACTGTATTGTTGAGTCGTGGTGGCACGATTTGGCTATGGCGAAGCACCGCGAACGCAAAGTGGAATTGCAGGCACCACTTTGGGTTGTGGGATTTCCGGTTGTTCACTTTCAAAAGCGCGGTGAACTCGCAGGTTTGTTGCGTTTTAATGTGGATTTGTCTTGGCTCGAAAATGGTTCGCCGTGGACGTATCCAACGCTGCAAGATCAGCGAAAGCGAGTTCGCCAGCCGTCGCCCACGTCGTTGAAATTGTCGTTTGAAAAAAGCGATGACGACGATTTGCCGTTTTCACTCGATGCGCAGCTTTTAACGAGAGATTTAGCGATCTGTGATGAAGATCTCTCGGATTTTTATGAAGTTTTGCGATCTGCCGAAACGCTGAAACCCAGGCAAGTTGTGTCGACGTTGTGCGCGCTTTTGAACAACACGTTTGAAGGCAAAATCGTCAACGAAAAAGGCACGCCGGACGAGCTGTTTCTTAAATTATATCAAGCAGTTGAACATCGATTGCTTGGCTCAGAACATTGCTATCCTGTGGCGATTTGTTACGACGACAGCCGAATTGCTGCCACGGTGCATGTTCAAAACGAGCTTTCGATGTTGCTGCAGCGTGTGCAACATCCGCCGATTTATCCGCGCGCGCTTGCGAGTTATCTCTTGGGTGCACCGGTGCCCAAGCGACGTCGTACGTTTCATGGTCGTTATTGCGCAAAACCTTTAAATCCTGAGCAGTTAAGCATTGGTGAAAACTTTTTGGGCGGAGAACTTTGGGCCGCTCAAGGTCCGCCGGGAACAGGTAAGACGCAGCTCTGCTTGAATTTGGCAGCGGCTGAAATGGTGAATTGGGCACGTGAAGTGGCCGAAACAGGCTCTGCGCCTACGCAAGGCTTGGTGATTGCGAGCACAAACAACCGCGCAGTGGATAACGTGCTCGAACCGTTTGCTGCGTTGGGTGGAGTTTGGCCGTGTGGTTTGCGACTTGGCAATCGTGAGTTCACAAGTGGGCTAGCTGTCGAGGTTTTAAACAATTTCGCCTACGAATTGAGTCGCGTGCAATGCGAAGATCCAATGGCCGATTTTGATCACGCATGCGACTTGTTTAATCGACAACTTCA
>JAZUEA010000230.1:0-2097 GCA_045639945.1 Myxococcota bacterium | reverse complement strand
CCGATCGCTACCGAAGGTGAGTTAGCTGCTGAAGCCACTCCTATCGCAAAAGTTGCTGAAAATGCTGAGGTTTCTGATTTTTCCGAGTCGCCTTTCAATTTCGGTTTGGACGAAGCGGGATTTTCAACTCCGAACTCTCAGGATCTTTCCGAGCTCTCCGAACTTTCCGAACTTGGGCCATTCACAGCCTCTGAAGAAAACGACGACATTTCCGTTGTTTCTGAATCGCCCGTCGATTTCGAATTGAACGACGTTGAACTTGCCGCACCGCAATCTCAGCGCGAAGATGTTTCGGAAATTGTTGAAGAAAACGCTGAATCATCCGAAATTGAATCTGAATCGTCTGTTTCGATTGAGCCTGCGCTGAATTCAGTAGCGCCTGCTTCAATGCCCGTTTCACCCATCACCACGGAACCTGCAGCCATGAGCGACGAAGACAGCCGCGATAACCGAAATTTGCGCGCTCGCGTCATCGAACTCCAACAAGCCCTCAAGCTTGCACGCGAAGAACTCACACGTCGCAAAGACGAGCAGACTCAGAAACGCGAACAGGACGTTGCACAGCGCCGCGAATTGGCCGATGCTCGCAAAGAGCTAAACCAAAAAGAGCGAACAATCCTTGAGTTACGTGATCTATTGAGCAACCGTGACGACGAATTGCTCGCCGCCGAACAGCGCCACAACGAACTTCAAAGCGCCAAGGATGCGCTCGAAGAGCAACTTCAAAGCGCTGAAGCTCGCAAAGCCGCTCAAGAAGCGCTGCAAGAAGAGCAGGAATCCACGATTGACCAGCTCCAAGCGCAAGTTGACTTCTTTAATACGGACCTCGCCAACAAGACTGCTCAGATTGAATCACTCAACAACGACCTCGCAATGAAGAATGGCCAAATTGAGGCATTAAGCGCGGACAAGCAGTCGCAGCTTGAGCAAATTTCGTCACTCGAAGGCGAGCGCAACGCATTGAGCGAACGCGTGCAGCAGCTCCAAACCGAGCATTCATCGCTGTTTGAAAAATGCGGAGTGTTGCAGGAGCAACTCAACACGGCAGCGGCGGACATCACCAAGCTCAACGCGCAGCAAGCCGACATGGATACTCAGATTGAGCAGCAAGAGCAGTTGCTCCTTGGCCTCAATCAGCAGATCGCGGAATCCAAAGAAACGATTGAGAAAACACAGCAAGAGCGCGCAGAGTTAGAGAGTTCTCTCGAGAGCACCAAAGCGCTTTTGCAGAGCACTCAAACGGAACTCACGCAGGCACAACAGGCGCTCGATTCCGCGCTGGGCGAACTTGACGAAACCAAGCAAGCCTTAGAAAACGTACAAAACGAACACGAGCAGACCAAGCAGTCGCTCGAAACTTCGCTGAACAGCTTTAAGCAAACTCAGGGCGAACTTGAAGAAACCAAGGTGCAATTGGCACAGCGTCAATCGGTGCTTGCACAGTGCTCTGAGCAACTTCAAAATGTGTTGTCCATGTTGGGCAACACGATTCAACGCTAATCGGTGGCGCCTTTGGGCCTACCAGAATTCTGGCGAATTTGAGGAGTAGATCATGCGCGTCGTCGATTTGATCGAGCAGAAGCGTGACGGTGGCCGTCTTGATGCGGCTGATATTCGTGAACTGATCGCCGCTTACACCCGCGACGAGGTGCCGGATTACCAGATGTCGGCCTTGTTGATGGCGATCTTCTTGAACGGCATGGCCCCTGAAGAGTTGGCGCCTTGGGCCGACGCAATGTTGCGCTCTGGTGACGTTCTCGACTTGGGTCACCTTTCTGGCATCAAGGTTGACAAGCACTCCACGGGCGGCGTCGGCGACAAGATCAGCTTACCCCTCGCGCCGTTGGTCGCAGCTTGCGGCGTCAAGGTCCCCATGGTCAGCGGTCGCGGCTTGGGTCACACCGGCGGCACGCTCGACAAGTTGGAGAGCATTCCTGGTTTCTCCACGCAGCAAACGACCGAGCGCTTCATTGAGCTCGTCGACAAAGTTGGCTTGGGCCTCATCGGTCAGACCGCCGAAATCGCGCCTGCCGACAAGCGCATCTACGCTCTCCGCGACGTGACCGGCACTGTCGCTTCCATTCCGCTCATCGCCAG
>JAZUEA010000229.1:0-8000 GCA_045639945.1 Myxococcota bacterium | reverse complement strand
CGACGCCGAAACGAAACTGGTGATGAAAAACGGCCGACCATCACCACTCGCAATCGACTTGAAAAGTTTGTCCAAGGTCACACGCGTGCGAGGCACTTCGGGCAATCCAATCAAATCAGGAAACAGCCTGCGACCAAGCGGATTTTCGAGATACGGAATGATCGACGGCTGGAACTGCAACGCACGTTGACCAATGAGCGCGTCCGCATCGAACTTGGGCGCCTCAATCGACTCAAATCCTGAATCAAATCGGGTAAATATGTCGCCTGCGTAATCCGCAATCACAGCCGTTCGATAACCTGCTTCGCGGAAAACGTCTGCCATCGTCGTCTCGTTTTGCAAGCGATCTTCCGGCGAGGGAAACATGTGGCGAATGCCATGCTCGTGCGGCCAGCGACCCGTCAATGTAGACGCCCACGATGGGAACGTGCGCGCAATTGGCGTGTAAGCATCTGTAAAATCAACAGATTCTTTAATAAATTCATCGATATTTGGCGTTAGCGGTCGAAGATAACCGTGCGCGCTGAATCGATCAGGCCGCAGCGAATCATCGGCCAAAATCAAAACGTTCAAGCGATCAGTTGCCAACGGCGAAATTTCGAGGCGCGTAAATTTGTAACCCAACCCCGCGCACACAATCAGAACAAGAGCCAGCAAAACACGACCGCCCGCGCGGAACGTCATGAAACCGCGAATCACCGCAATCACAAAAAACGCCAAACACGCAATTTTGAGCCCCGCAAAAAATGCATCGGGCATTTGATGCGTGAGCCCATACTGAATGGCAGCACCGAGGCCGCCCTGCTTATAAAATGTTTCAACGTACGCTTGCGGCGACTGGCGAAGGTGCGTGGCCAAAACGCCCGCGTGAAAAATCGCAACCGAGAAAAAGCTTAATAAAAACGGACGAATCCAGCTTTTACCAAAGCTTCCCAAAATCGCGCGCCACGCAATCGTGAACAAGCCACCGAATAAAACACCCAGCGCGATGTGCGCGCCCAAAATCGATGCAATCACACCGATGACGCGCCAAAGTTTTTCGGTCAGCACAATATGCGTCACACCCGCATCGCTCGAACCCATGATGCTGAAACTGAGCGTCATGGAGAGCATCCACGCGAGAATGGCTAAATAAACCAGCACGCCGGCGAACATGCCGACCAAAATGGGATGCCGCGCGCCTTGGGGGCGTTCCAACGAAAAAGTAGAATCTTCAGCTAACACTTTGCAATCATTCACTTTTTAGTGGGCATAGCCCCAGTCACGCATCGCTTCCATCACGCTTTCGTCAATGTCGACCGCGCCGAATGGATCGGGACCACCGTTGTTGATGCGCTGCGTCCACCAGAAAATGCGCGGCGCGACACCAGACGGCGAATCGGTCGCAACCGACTGGCCCGCACTCAAACCGAGCGTCGTCGCTTGCTTTTTCGCCGACATCACACCAGCTGCTTTCGGAGCCGTCCAATTGGGCAACGCGTGCGGACCAAGTCGTAAAACCGAACCTGGCAATAACTCACCTTCCGTCGAAAAACGGAACGTGGCCTCATCGAGCGACTCACCGCTCCACGCCAAAATCGGACGGCCCTCACTTGGATGCAACGTGAACCGAATGCGCGAACCATCAATTTCAAAGTGATCGTTCGGACCTTGATCGCGCAACGTCGCCGTTGCAACTGGATGCTTGAGCTCGATTTCGCCTTCGAGTGGCGCACGAAGAACAAGATCAAAGGCCAACAAATTCAGCATGTTAAGAGCCGGTCGCTGTGCTTTGAGTGCATTTCGCATCGACTCAACTTTGGCTGAATCCATTGCAGCCGGCTCGCTGTAGTGTTCTTCGTTCGGATCGGTCAACAAATCGTAGAAGAGCTCAGGCGTATGACGAAATTCCGGCTCATCCAAATGACGCCAACCGTCCATGCCTTTGTGGAAATGGACGTATTTCGAGGTGCCATCCACGAGCGCATCAAACTGCTTGCCTTCCAATAAACTCGGCGGCTGATTTGTATCGAACAGATCTAAGCCTTGGAAAGTATTCGGAATTTCAAGACCCGCCAGTTTCAAAATTGTAGGCGCAACGTCGACCAGCGTAACCGGATGCGACAAAACCTGCGGCTCTAAGCGACCCGGCAAATTCAAAATCAACGGCACACGGCTTTCTGCCTCAAACCACGTCCAGCCGTGACGGTGCAGCGTGCCATCAAACTTTGCGACTTGGCCAGCGCGTTCTCCACGGTGATGCACTTCAAGATTTCGATTTTCTTCAAGAATTTCGCCGTGATCTGCGTGAAGCACAACGAGCGTTCGATCGCGCAATCCCGTTTTTTCGAGCGCCTGGATCATGCGACCCACCATGTCGTCCGAAAACAGGATTTCACCCAAATGCAGATGCGTTTCGAAATTTTCGACCAAACCGTCCAGACCTAAATCCACGGCATACTGATACGGCGGTCGATATTTATGGTGCGGATTTGCAATGTTGATGTAGAGGAAGAACGGCTTTTCACCATTTTTCTCAATAAAATCAACAGCATCTCGCGTAAGCTCAACACCATTCTTCAAATGTCGCGCGTTATCGATGAAACGTTCAAAACCGAGATCGATGCCCACGCGAATAAAGTCGGCCAAAAAAACATTGTCGACCAGCGCCTGTGATTCGTAGCCAGCGTGACGGAAAATTTCGGGCAAGCTGGGCCAGCGCAAATGATTGACCAGAGTTCGCTCAGCGCGACTGACCGCACCTTGGAAGAATCGCACACCTGTCGCGGATGGGTAACGTCCCAAAAGTGCTGAGATTTGGCTACCTTTGCTCCAATTGCTGTTTGAATGCGCGTTGTCGAATTTCACGCCAGTGCGCGCAAGTTCATCGATATAGGGCGACGACTGCCGAGCTTGGCCGTAAGTGTGAAAATCGTCTCGCCGCGAAGTGCAAAGGTTGATGTAAAGCACGTTGAGCGGCGCTGTTTCCGAACTTGGGCGCGGTGCAAAAATTCGCGGACTCGATAAAAAGAGATGCGCAAACGCCGAATCCGGAATTTTCGAATCATTTTCAGGTGTTACGCGAACACCGTTTTCACAACGCGCTTTCGATTCAAACCGCAGCTTTTGCTTGCCGGCGGGCAAATCGAGCTTTTCGTCTTGCCAGTGGAATTTCGATTTTTCAGCAGACAGTTCGTACGCTTTAAGCAGCGTTTCTCCAGCAAAAACGCTGAGTTCGCCGTCACAAACTGCCGTTTTATTAAACGGAGCCAGCGCAATCGCACCAAAATCAAGCGACGCACCTTCAGGCACATCGACCTCGACCTGCATCACTCGCCCACTCGGTAGATAAATCGCCTGGCGACCTTCATAAACCGAGCTTGCGTGTGCAACTTGGCGCAGATCTTCGTCCACCAACACTTCGCCGGCTGCAATCGAGAACAAAAAACGCGCGCGCTCGCGATCCGCCGCAAGATAAGGCGAATCTCGTAAGTACGTGTATTGATTGACTTCTTTGTATGCAGCTGTGTCGTCACCGCTAAACCAACGAGGGTCGCTCGACTCAATAAAGTCGAACACGCGCGTGACAGAGTTGGTATCGCGCTTCGCAACTTCTTCAGGCCAAGGCAAGCCATTTCGCGACGGGAACATCAACGAAATGGCAAGCACTAAGCCAGCACAAGCTGCGAGCAAAATACTAAGAAAAACAATGAGTTTGCGAGACAAGATGTTTTAGTTCGATTGAGAATCGAAGTTGAAGTTTGCCGCCGAATCCGAAAGGATCTTCGCGACAATGTCATGCAGGCTTGTGATGCGAACCACCGAGGCGATTAGGCGCGCGCCTTCGATCACACGCGCACGCATCGCAAGCTCGGACTCGAAATTGAAGCGGCTGAGAATGCGCTGCTTTAAGTGCTCGCGATCCTCTTGCGCCTGACCCAATCGCAACGCGTGCAGGAAGTGAATCGAGAGATGCACCAACTGCGCCTTGGTCAACGGATTGTGGTTCTTGACGTAGCCCAAACGCAGCGTCTGCGCGGTCGACGGGTACGCAGCCAAAACCTCGTCCAAGAAGAACGCGATTTCACTGCAACGCTCGAATTCGTCGCGGTGCAATCCCTGAGCAATCGCCGCAAACCTGGGCAAGAAGCGATCAATGACTCGCTGGAACCAGAACTTACGCAGATCAGGTCCCGCAAGTTGCCGAATTTGTTGAGCAATTTCGAAGCCGCGCGCGATACACGGATCTGTGTTTTCCGCATTTTCGAACAAGCTCACCAGCGTTTCAGCTGTTGGACGCTCACCCGGATCTTCGGCTTTGCAGCGCTTCAAAATATCGAGCAACTCAGGCTGACAAACGGCCGTTGGGTCGAGCAGCGATTCCAGCGTAAATCCAAGTGCGTAGATATCAGCTTCAGGCGTCCAAGCACTACCGTCGTTCAAGCGCAATTCAGGCGCAATGTGCGGCTCGTTTTGACGAGAGCGCAACGGCAACTTCAGGCTCTTCAGACCGAAATCGATGAGAATCGGGCGGAAGCCTTCTTCAGCCAGCAAGACGTTGCTCGGCATGAGTCCACGATGCAGCAAACCATGCGAGTGCAACAGACGCAGCGCCTGCGCAAGCTTGAGGCCGATTTCGGTGACAATGGCGTTGTTTAAGTGACCCACCTTACGCGCAAGGCTCATGCCTTCAAGCCACGGGTGGATTTCAATGCCAGTGTCTTCGCCATCCGCGATACCAACATCCTCGACTTCAAAGAGGAATTCGGCACCTTCTTCACGATGAAGCAAACGACGCTTGATCGCCGACAAGCTCTCCAAACACTCGAGGAAGCGCTGACGCAATTCTTCGGTCGCAAGGCGAACTTTGCGCATGCCGAATTGCGTACCATCGCGCGTGAAGCGATAAGCGTTTTGACCAATCGGCTCCAAACCATCGGGAACGCGAATACGCTGCAACGCTGCACGGAAAATGGCGCGCTCGTCTTCTTCGCTTTCGGGGAACGTGCGCGAAATACCGAAAAGCCACGCTTGGAAAATCGGCGACGAGAAAACCTGACCTTTGAGAATGCCCAGCTCTTGCAGCGTTCGGAAATGCTCTTCGACGCGTTTTTCGGTGAAGACCAACGCATTGCCGGTACGCTGATGAAGCGGCTCGCACCAACGATTGAGTCGAGCTGCCACGCGAGCAAGCCGACTGCCTTGACCAGAGCGACGCGAGCTCTCCTCGACCGCCACGGCCACCGCAACCGGATAACACGGCTTTGGCTCCCAAACATTGATGTCTTCGGCTTCGTTGAGCACATCGCGCATGTACTGAGCCAGCGTCACTTCGCTGCGCTGCTCTAAATCACGGCGCAAATCAGTTTCGGCTGCGAGCACATCTTGGTACGCCGCCCAAGTGCGGTGTTCGTTGTTGACGTGTCGAACCAGCCGGAACAAAAGGCTTTTCAGCAAATAGAGGTTGCCGGCCTGACGCGCCAACTGCTCACGCGCTTCGTACGTTGTGAGCAGGCGGTTGTTGGTTACGCGATCAATTACGAGCTCCAACTCACGCTCACCCAGCTCAGAGCCTTCGAAGCACGTGAGATGACCCATGAAGTTCGTTCCCGCGCGCTCGCGTAAGCTGGGGAGACCCACGAAACCAAACAGAATCGGGACCAAGCCATCGCGATCACTGCGAGACCAGTGGCGTTCCAGCAAGTCCTTGAGACGATTGCCTTTTTGCGGTCCACGCTGGCTCGGGAAGAAGAGCTGCGCTTCATCCAACAAAATCACAATCGCCTTTGCGCCCGCATCGAACGCTGCCTTTCGAGCGTGATCAAACGCCTCGGGCTCGGGCAAATCAGACGTGCACGGCAATTCAATTTCAACGCCCAACCGCTCGGTCAGCTGGCGCGCGATTTCGCTCCAAAGCCGCTCGTCATCCAGCGCATCTTCAGAAATGAAGCTGGTGCAAACCATGGGCGCCGGAATAATGAGTTTGTAGGCGTCCGCTTTTTCGTGCAGGAATTCGACCAGCGTGGTTTTACCGAAGCGACGCGGCGCGATCACTGCGAACGAACCACCGCGGTGCAAAACACCCACAATGTCATCGTGGCGCTGCTGCGGCCCAATCGGATGCTCCAAAACATACTCGGGGCGAACACGATCGGCCCATTCAAACGGCACGGCTTCGGTTTGCGCCGTAAATCCAGTGAACGCGAATCGACGCTGACCAAGCGAACGACCCGTTCCGGCATCACGAACAGCCAAGAAAACATCGAGTGTTTCGTGACTGATGCCATCAGGGCCGAAATTCGGCGCGCGAACCGGCAGACGCAGTTCAAACGTGAAAATCTGCGATTCGCCGTCCAGACGCCAATCGAAACGCGAGATCATCAAGATATCAGGCGACGGGCGATCCCACTCAAGCGGCCAATCGTCCGCCATGGGACCACGCAGGCGAACTTCGAGCGAAATATCGAGATCGCGCGGTTCACCGCTGCGCAACGCGAGCGGAATGCTCACCATACCGTACGGCTTTTGCGGATCGGCACGGAAAATCGGAGGAATTACGCGACCTTGGCGATCTACAAAATTGTGTTCGAACGTGAGAACGTCGGTTGGCGTATCGTCGGTTTGGCGCTGGAAGCGGCTCATCGAACGCTCGAATTGCTCCCACGACGCATCGTCGGCTGTACCCAAAACTGCTTCAATCGACGCAACCGCACCGCGGAAGGCATCCAAGCGATTGTTCAAATCATCCGGCGTTGCGGATTCCGCCGCGGAAGTTGCCAAACGCTCGAAAACTTCTTCGGAAACGCGACCGCGCAAATCCTCAATGCTCGGCACAACCGCCAACAAACGCGACGGCGACGCACCACGCGCCAATGCACGACGAACCCAATGAATGTGCTCCTCAGGCACCTCATCGAGTGCGCGCACCATTTCCTGCGCACGACGAACCGCCGTTTCAAAATGGCGCGGCGCCGGAATATTCGCAGGCGGCGGAGGAATCCGCGTGAGCACATCTTGCGCGCCTTCGCCCAGCTCCGTGACCAAATTGATCGCCCGCTCGATGCGCGTACGCATTTCAGGCACAAGCAGCGCGTCGATCCACGGCTCTGGAATGAGCGAACCTGAATCCACCGCCAAACGCGCAGCCGCTTCCGGTCCCCAAATCCAGCTTGGCAAAAGACGAACCTTGGCAGGATCTTCCAAGATTCTCGTGATTTGCATGAGATCGGCGGGTTCCAGATCAGTGTGCGTGATGATCAGGTGGCGAGCCCAATCGCCCAAAACCACGCGAGCCTGAACAAACGTATCTTCGGCTTCGCGCCAATCGGATTCGAGCGAAAACGCATCTGGCAAACCGGAAAGCCAGCGACTCAACTGCACTTGCAGACTGCGCAGACGACCGATGAGATCCAAAACGCCCGCGACCGTGGAAACCTGACCTTCCAGCGGCAACCACTTGCTGAGCGCTTCACGCGTTTGAGCCACAAATTCTTCGAATTCTTCTGGAGTTCGGCCACGAAGACCTAAAACCCAACGACTGAAAACTTCTGAAATGTCGCCTTGCAAACGAGTTTCGGGCAAAGGCGGCGCCTCAAAAAAGTCGTCATCCAACGCCACAAAACGACTCATTTGTTCCTGACGCGGCGCGGAAGCCGGTGGAATCAAAAGCGAATCGTCATTATCGTCTTCATCGATCGAGTGAGAGAACTCGTCTTCTTCAACGTCGGGCTGAAGCTCGGGCAACGCAAACGGCATGGAGTGCGGACCTGGCATCGTCGTGAACTCCAACCGCATCGCCCACTCGGTCAAAAACCGCAGCGCATCGGGTTCACCATCCGCCTCATCCGCCAGAGCGAGCAAACGCTCATCGTTGAATCGGCGCGCCGCCTCGCGAAGTGCATCCAAAATCGGATAAAGCCACGCCTGCGCTCGCTCCGAATCCATGCTTTCCAAAATCGGCGCAACTTCATGCAAGCTTCGACGCAACTCAACCGGTGTCGCACCGCCAAGCATCGTAGACC
>JAZUEA010000228.1:0-9945 GCA_045639945.1 Myxococcota bacterium | reverse complement strand
AAAAATCGCTTTTAAAAACTTCAGTGTTCGCTTTAATTCTGATTGAAAATTTTTTGAAACGAATAAGATTTCTGGAGTAAATTATTGCTCGTTCGATAGAGCATTTCCGGGATTTCATCCCTTTTTTAGAGGTTTACCATGAAAGTTTTTTCTCTTCGTTCTCTTTTGACTGCAGTTTCTTGCTTTGCCGCTTTTAGTTTGGCCGCTTGTGAACCCGCTGACGACGATGACGCTGGCTTGGGCGACGGTGGTTTGATTGAAGAAAACGACGGTTCCGTGAGCGAAGGCGACGGCTCCGTGAGCGAATCTGATGCCGCTACCGTTGAATGCACCACGGCGGATGACTGCGCCGCTCGCGATTGCAACACCGTTGCATGCAACGATAACACTTGTGTGTACACTTCCATCGACGAGTGCTGCACCGAAAGTACCCAGTGTACTTCAACGGATGTTTGCGAAGTTGGCTCCTGCTCCGAAGAAAACACCTGTGATTTCAGCAAGGTTGAAAACGCCGGTGCTCTCGGTGGCTGCTGCAGCGAAAACACGCAGTGCGAGAGCGGTGTCTGCGATCTCGCAAACAACAAGTGCGTTGAGTGCTTGACCGTTGATGACTGCACCGCCGAAATCACCGCTTGCGAAAGCAAGGCCTGTGTCGCGAACAAGTGCGAAGTCACTTGGGACAACGCCCTTTGCTGCGTCGCCGAAGGTGAAGGCGAAAACCGCGTTGTTACGGGCTGCAACTTCGCTGACGATGACGACGACAACACCGATGAAGCTGGCGATGAGAACACCGACGAGAATGGCAACTCCGAGGAGGTTGTTGAGCCCGTCGTGAAGGCGAAGAAGAACGCCAAGAAGCTTTCGAAGTCTGTCACGGATTACGAATGCTACGTCGGCTCCGATACGCGCAACCTCTTCGTCTCTGGCGGCGAAGTTGCCACCGGCGTTTGCGCTTCCAAGGCCGCCGTTGACGAGTGCAACGAAGGCTGCAGCGACAACGAATTCGCTTTCGAGTGTGTTGAAACCGCCGCTGGCGCCGCTCAGCGTACGCACGTTGGTTACTGCACGGTCGATATGGTTCAGCGCGCTGAACTTGGCCTTGAAGCAGGCGAGCTCTACTGTGGTTACACCGAAGATCTCTGCACGGTTTCTGCTGAGTGCCAGCTGCCTGTTTGTCACGCCAACGGCAAAGACTGCTCTGCCAAGGCCATTACGGCTTGCTGCGTCGTGACGGTTGACGAAGAAGGCAACCGTGGCTTTGCAAATGGTCACGCTTGTGCTGATGGCCAGGGCTGCTACAACCAGACCGGTTCTTTGGTCGGCGATGGCGAAAGCGGCATTTGCGTTAAGGACAGCGTGATCGAATCACGTTGTGGCAACTGCTTGGGCCGTGATTTCTGCGCGACCGACGGTTCCGACAAGTTGATGCACAGCAATTTCTGCACGGTCGATCCTGAATTCGGCCCGACTTCCAGCTCTCAGGTTACGGCTTGCGCTGCGGCTGAAGTTGTGAAGGACTGCGCTGAGGACGAAAAGGTCTGCGTCGAGTCGAGCAGCGAAGTGGTCGAGAGCAAGGCTGTTGTTGCGGCTTGCTTGGAGCCCGTCGTTGAGCCTGAATTCGTCGTTTGCACCGCTGAAGACGCCGCTGAAAAGTGCACCGAAGGCAAGAAGTGCTACGAAGTCAACGCGGAAGGCTGGATCAAGGACGTGGAAGTCACGGGCGAAGGTCAGGGCATCTGCTACGACACGCCTGCTACGCCTTACGAATGCACCTCTTCTCTCGACGTTTGCGTTGCTGACGGCGAAGACGCTGGTCATCTTGAAGCGAACGAAGGCTTCGCGTGGCTCTACACCGGCGAAGAAGTAGACAAGATCGGTTGCGCCATCAAGGTTACGGCTTGCGCCAACGGTTGCGAGGCTGCCGTGATCGAATGCGATGAAGAAGAGAATTGCTCTCAGGCTGCAGATGTTTGCAAGTCCTCCGCGGCCGATGATTCGAATACAGATACCACGGACGAAAGCGCCGAAACGAAGTGATTCTCTTTAATTTCCGCTCTCTTCCCACCTCTCTTTCTTCCTTTTAAATCCAATCGTTAGCTTGCCTTCGCAAATTCTGGCGCGAGTTGCGCACAGAACGACGCAGACTTCTATGTGAAATTAATGTGCTTTTTTTGATGTGAGTGAAAAACGAAAACTTATTTGTTTTCGAAGACTTCGGCGCTAAGACGATTGCGGAGGGCTGTGAGCAATTCTTCGAAGGATTCGCGACCGAGCGGCAAGCTGGAAAGGCGCTGCTGCTTGCCTGAGCTCTGAATCACCATTTCTTTGAATGGATACGCTTTCGCTGTGCGCGTGGTGAACGAGCGGCGCTTGCGAATTTCGATGTGCTTGATGTCCGCGAGTGAAATTTTGCGGTGATGCAACGAGCCGCGGCAATCGAGCATGTCGTCTGTAAGCGTTACTTTAAAACGGCACGCTGCGTAAATGACGCCGATGAGCAGAAGGACTGCAGCGATGCCGAACAATGTGAAAATGATGGGCTCATTTTGACCTAAAAGCTTGAGGACAAGTGGAAAGCCAATAAGCGGAATAAGCCCTAAAAGATTATGGAAAAACCGTTTGCGACTGAATCGAAAACAATGTGTGTTCATTTTAATGCCGTGATGAAATCGGTGAAGAACGCTACTCGAAACATTCACAACTGGCAAGAGTGCAGTCGTAGAAGTTGGCGTTTGGCAGTTGCGGCAAGTGGCGTTTGCAGAGCGTTTTGAAGTGTGACTTCAAGCTGGTTGGCAGTTTCGCGTTGGCCGCTCAAAACGATGTTGGTCCAGGCGATGAGGGCGTTGCGTTGAAGTCCTTCTAAACCGGCGCGTTGTAAGGCGCTGCCAGAAATGTCGAGCTCGCCGTGCGCGAGTTCTTCAAGGTCTGGCCAAATTCGCTCGGGCACGGGTTTCCAGCGATTTTCGAGTTTTTCGCGATCGACTTCACGGTGGATGTTTTGTGGACAGACTTCCTGACAAGTGTCGCAACCAAAAACGCGATCACCAAGCTTTCTTTCAATGATTTCGGGAAGTTCGCCGCGATGCTCAACGGTCCAAAAACTGAGACAGCGACGAGCATCTAAGCCGTTGGCGCTGAGTGCACCTGCAGGGCAATTTTGAACACAGCGATTGCAATTTCCGCAATGATTTTGAGTGAGTTCAGGTTCTTTAAAACCTTCGACTTCACCTGGAAAAAGCAGCGAAGCCAAGTGGAAAAATGAACCGAATCGCGGATGAAATAGGCAGCCGTTGAGGCCGAATTGACCTAGGCCAGCGTGGAAGGCGAGTGCGCGTTCCAAAAGTGGGCCTTGGTCGGATGACGCATACATGCGGCTTGGGCCGGTGAGCTCGAGTAATCCGCGGCGAAGTTTGCGAAGCGCAGTACGTGCGACGTTGTGGTAATCGCGGCCGTGCGCGGTTGTGCCGGTTCGTCCGAATACATGACCGATTTGATTTGGTTTTTCAGGTAATGGCGCGCGTGCTTGAATGACGCCGCAAAAAGCGTAGGCCGGGCCTCCCAAATCGTCCTGATCCGCGGGCCACAAAAGTTTGCGCGGTGAGCGACGAAGATCGCGAGTTTGCGCGAGCCAGGTCATTTCGCTTGCACGGCCGGATGAAAGCCAGGTTTCAAATCGCTCAACGCTGTCGCGCCACCAATCGGGAGCAGCAGCGAAATCGCGCGGCGGCAGGCGAACCAACCCAAAGTCGTCAAATCCTGCTTCCTGACTGAGCGTTTGAATTTGGTCGATTGTGATGGTCATGTGCGCTTTATCTACTTTTTGGCAACTCTGGCAAAGGGGGTTCAAAAGCATTAAGTTGCCGGTGATGTTTGACAAAAATCTATTAAAAAATCTCGGAATCTTAAGTCTTTTCGCGGTGTTTTGTTCGTGCGGCGACACCGTGAAACAACGTGCTTGCGAACCCGTGACCGGTGATGGCTGCAAAAACGACGAAAGTTGTGCAGTCAAAGCGGACGGCACGCCGGCTTGTTTCAAAAAAATCGGTTCGCTTAAAGAAGGCGAAATCTGTGCTGTGCCTGATGCATGTGGCAAAGGTTTGGGCTGCGTGCGGTTGTTTGGCGTGGCGCGATGCACACGATTTTGCGATTTGGATCGAACAAGCAAAGAGCCTTGTGCATCGGCCGGTCATGTGCCTGTCGACTTGCTACACGAGCGCTACTCGGAAGGCAAATGCGCTGCAGCCTTGAGCGAACGTCCCGACATTGGCGCATGCGTTTTGCCGTGTGATTTGTTGAGCGACGATTGCCCAGCGCCATCGAGATGCGGCATCGTTTCCGGTTGGCGTACGCCGGTTTGTCGCGCCGAAGCTTCCCAAATTGCAGAGATTGGTGAGCTGTGCGGCGGCGAAGTTGGTTGTCCTGCCGGTGCTTTGTGCGTGACCGACGGTCAAAGCCACGTGTGCCGCGCTCTAAAAGGCGACGATGGTTGTGACGAATTCGACGAAGTTGAAACCATCACCGGCGTTTTGGGCGGTAGCGGCGAATATGAAGTTTGTAAGCCGTGCGCTGATTTAGCCGTGGGTGATTGGAACGTTTGCCGTGCGCCGTCGGCTGCAAGCACGGTTTGCGCAGAAGGCGAACTCGCGGTGGTTACGCCTGAATCGCGTGACAATTTGGCGCTTGCACTTGGCGACATCGAAGAAGACTTTGAAGTTTGGACCGCCGCTCATTTTGTAGATGGCGAATTTGTGTTGGGCGACGGTGTTACACCGGTCGATGAAACGCTTTGGGCGAGCGGTGAACCGAACGAAGCAGCCGGCGATTGTGTTTATTTCACGGCAAATGGATTGAAAGTGGGCAGCTGTGACGTGATGCGTCCGGGACTTTGTACGCTGCTGCATTGAGGAGAATTTATGAACTGGATTGATATTGTTCAGCTTTTAGGTGGACTGGTCTTACTTGTATTGGCTGCTGATTGGTTGGTCGACGGTGCCGTTGGGTTGGCGCGAAAACTCGGTATGTCAATGCTCATCATTGGCCTTACGGTTGTGGCGTACGGCACCAGTTTTCCGGAATTGGTGGTTTCCATTATCGCGGCATTTCGTGGCAGCCCAGAAATCGCGGTCGGCAATGTGCTGGGCAGCAACATCGCGAATATTTGTTTGGTGCTCGGTTTGACTGCGCTCGTTTGTCCCATTCCTGTGCGCCAGGAATCGCTTTTGAAGCGCGAGTTGCCGTTCCTGATTTTGGTTACAGGTGGCGCGATTTACTTTATGCAGAGCGGAGATGTGGCGCGCTACGAAGGACTTATTTTGCTCGCCGCTGCTGTCTTTTTCACAGTGATGTCAGTACGCACTCAAAGTGGTGCACCTGAATCTGAAGAAGAAAATGAAAAAATCATTCCGATTTGGAAGGCGCTGATTCTCGTGGTTTTGGGCGTTGCTGGTTTGGTTGGTGGCGCTCACTTTATGGTGGAAGGCGCGAGTAACCTCGCGAGAGCATTCGGTATTTCGGAACGCATCATTGGTCTTACAATTGTGGCAGTCGGTACCTCTTTGCCGGAACTCGCAGCCAGCATCAGCGCCGCAATTAAAAAGCAGCCTGACTTGGCGCTTGGCAATGTGATTGGCAGCAACTTTTTTAATCTGACGTTTGTGTTGGGCGGCGCAGCATCGATTAAGCCGTTCGCCATCGATACGCACTCGCAGCTCGTGGACTTTGGCGTGATGAGCGCGGTGACTCTTTTGCTTTTGCCCTTCTGCTGCAGCCGACGCGCCATCAGCCGCATCGAAGGCGGTTTTTTGGCCTGCTGCTACGTTGGCTACATCGCTTGGCTGTTTGTAGCCTAATTCTCTAATAAAATTAGAAAATTACGCGAACGCGCTTGAGATTAAAGGTACTGCTCGATTGTTTGGATGACATCTAAGCGATCGACCAAATCCTGAAGATAATCCAGGCGATCGACTTGCAGAACTAATGTAGGCGAGCGGTCGTAGCGTGCGAACCAGTCTTCGTACAACTTGTTCAGACGACGCACGTAAGCAAGCGGCATGTCTTGCTCTTCAGGCCGACCACGGCGACGAATGCGCGTACGAACGGTGCGCACCGATGCCTTCAGGTAGATCATGAGATCTGGTGGCCGAAGCGTTTTGATGATGGCGTCGTAAAGTGCCCGATAAACGGCGAATTCGTCTTTCGTCATCAAACCTTGCATGAAAAGGTTGGTGGCGAAGATTTCGGCGTCTTCGTAAATTGTGCGGTCTTGAACAACGGCGTGTGGGCAGTCTGAAAGTTCCTGATGCAGCCTGAATTTATGCGTCAAGAAGTACATTTGACTGTGAAATGCCCAGCGCTTCATATCGCCGTAAAAGGGCACAATAAAAGGATTTTCGTCGTTAGGCTCGTGAAATGGTGCCAGTCCAAAGCGCTCACATAAAAAGTCAACGAGCGTTGATTTACCTGCACCAATGTTTCCGGCAACGGCGATGTATTTACGCGGTCCCGACATGATCCCCCCGTGGGCGGGGGGATATACGCTAAGAGACGCTCAGTGCCAACCCTCGTGATTTTGTGCGGTCATTAATGAACTTGCACGAGTGATGCTTGGTCGCTATATCGCAAACCCGTCTGGAGGGTGTGGTGACAACAGATTTTGATTTCCGCGTAATTGCGACTTCGTTTTTGGCCATTCTCATTTCGTTGACGGTGCAGGAATTTGCGCACGCGTTTGCTGCTGATGCGCTGGGCGACAAAACTGCATCTGAAATGGGGCGTTTGACGCTGAATCCGCTTGTTATCATTCGAGCGCATCCGTTTGGCGCACTGCTCATGCCGCTTTTGGGTGCGTTTAGTGGATTCTTATTTGGCTGGGCTTCCACGCCGGTGAATTTGGCGCGCATCGATCGCAAGCACGGATTGCGAAAAGCAAGCTTGATCATTTCGGCTGCCGGCCCGATTTCAAACTTGCTGCTCGCGTTTGTATCGGCATTTGTTTTTGTGGCTCTTGAGCAATTTTTTCCGCAAGCCTCCCTTGCTCAAGCGCTCTCTGGGCTTGCAAAAATGCTTGTCGTTTCAAACGCTTTCTTGTGCTTCTTTAACTTTTTGCCAGTTCCGCCACTCGATGGTTACAGCGTTTTGGCGGCGATTCTTCCGCCCAGTTGTCGCTCGTTTTTTGTGTTTATCGAGCGTCATCAATTGTTTGTTTTGTTGCTTGTGTTCTATTTGGGCGGTCGCTTGGTTTCGGCGCCTGTTGCGATGGTCGTGAGCGCCTTTATTAAATTGGCGATGCTTGTGTTTTCATGAGCGAAAACGAACTTGAGCAACATACCGAAAAGACAGCAGAAACGGCTGCTTCCAACAACGCTGAATCTGTGACGCAACCTGAAAGCGAGTCTGCACAAAAATCTGCGTCTTCGCCGTTGGTGGATGCGCGATTTGAGCTGCACCTCACGGATTTTGAAGGTCCGCTCGATCTGCTGCTGCACCTCATTTCTCGCGAAGAATTCAATATCTTCGATATTCCAATTGCCCGATTGACGCAGGCGTATTTGGATGTCATCGAAACGTGGCAGAAGGAACTTGATATCGAGCCGGCGAGCGAATTCCTTTTAATGATCGCCACTTTGATTCACATCAAAAGTCAAATGCTCCTGCCTAAAGACGAGCAGGTTCAAGAAGCGACCGAAGAAGAGGATCCGCGCGAAAAGTTGGTATTTCAACTTTTGGAGTACCAACGATTTAAAGAGGTGGCCGAAGAGCTTGGTTCCAAACTCCGCGAAAGTTGGGAGGTTTTCACTCGTCCCGCCGGTTTGGATAGACCTGAAGAAAGCGAAGATCCGGAGCTTTGTTCACAAGACGCGTATCGCTTGGGCGAAGCGTTTCGAAGTTTGGTCGCAAAGTCTAAGTATCGAGCACCACACGATATTTACGTGGAACGTGTGTCAATTGGTGAGCGCATTGCTCAGATCGCGGATTTGCTCGCACTTTGCCCGCAAACCACGTTTGAAGAACTTTGCCTGGGATTGCGCTATCGCGAGGAGCACGTCACCAGTTTCTTGGCGATTTTGGAAATGAGTCGTTTGAAGTTGGTGATGACAAATCAAGCCGACCGCTTGGGCGTGATTCGTGTGCAGTCGCGAGTGGATGAGATTGCGGAAAAGGGCGAGCGAGCGGCTGGTATGCTCACGGAGTAACGCCAAAAATTACTCGTCGCTGGACGAATCCGTGTCTTCGAACAAGTCGGCGTTTTCAAATAACTCAGAATTCTCAACTGCTTGAGATTTGGTCGTTTCTTCTGAATTTTCGGTGGGTTGCGAAACCGGCGCTGGCTTGGCTGCTTCTTTCGCAGCTGGTCGAAATCCTTTTTCGCGTGCGGCTTCTTCTTCATGAAGTGCTTCTAAATCGCGCAATCTCGGCAATTCCGACAGAGACGAAAGTGAGAAAAGTTCCAAAAATTCCGGCGTTGTTGCGTAAAGCAGTGGGCGACCCACATCTTCTTTGTGGCCCACAATTTTAAGCAATTTACGTTCCAGCAAACTGCGCATCACGCCGCTGCAATCCACACCGCGCACATCTTCAACGTCGGTACGCGTGCACGGTTGACGATACGCAACCACGCTGAGAGCCTCTAACGCCGCGCGACTCAAGCGAATGGCACGTTCAGGCCAAAGGCGGCGCACCATAAATCCCAAATCGGGGGCTGTGCGATAACGCCAACCTTCGGCCACGTGAATGAGTTCAATGCCAGGCTGTAGTTCTGCTTGAATCTGGCGAAAAATCGCGACGACCTCGGATTCACTGACCGCTTTGGGCCACTCTTCTTCGTCAACCGCTTCGCTGATGAGCTCGACCACAGTTTGCGCGGTAAGCGGTTTTTCAGAAGCGAGCAAAAGCGCGCGAATGAGCGGTTTCAATCGAGGATCTTGCAGTTGGTCGAGTGTGACCTCTTCCAAAGTCTGCTCTTGCTCAGAATCCTCAATTATTTCGGAATGTTCTTGGTCGCCACTGCTCATTTTATTCGCCTGGATCTGCGTCGATGTGTGCCATCAACTTTTGCCAAATCTCGCGTTCCGCCTCAGGATTTTTCACCAAGAGGTTGTTCTTTTCCTGCGGATCAGCGGTTTCGTCGTAGATTTCGTCCACGTTGTCGGTCACGTTGCGAATGGCTTTGATGTTGCCCGAAATCACGCCGTAAACGTCTTTTTCGTAGCCTGGGTAGGAAAGTTGCTCCAAATAAAGCGGGCGTTCAGTCCATTCGCCCTCTTTGGTGATGAGCGGCGCAAAACTCTTGCCCTGAGCATGCTTAGCCTGAAGTCCCATCAAATCCGCGAGTGTGGGGAAGATGTCGATAAGGCCTACCAAACCGTCGACGCGGCGGCCTTCCTGGCCAGGTACGCGCATGATGAGCGGCACGTGAAGTTCGTCGTTATAAACGGTTCGGCCGTGGAAGTAGAAGCCGTGATCTTTGAAAGATTCGCCGTGATCCGCCATGAGAATGACGATGGTGTTTTCGTAAAGACCAAGACGCTCCAACGCTTCGAAGATAGGCTGTAAGTACTTGTCTACGTAGTGAATTTCAGAATCGTACTTGTCCATCAAGGTGTTGCCGTAAATCTTGCCATCCTTGTGGTTCATGTACTTGCCGTGCGGCTCAAAGTAATGCGCCATCAGGTAAAACGGCTTTTCATTTGAGGACTTAGCGAGTTCTTCCAAGCGAGCAACCACGCGCGGCGTGAGCTTGGGCGCTTCGATTTGCGTGTTGCTGTCTTTGATCGACAAGTTGCCGCTGTTGTCCCAGAAATCCACGCCGTCTTTCATGTGAGGCGCTTTTTCAAAGTACCAGTGCGCGGTTTGAGCTTCGGTGTGCCAGCCGGCGGCCTGGAAAACTTCGAACATCGTTTCGGCCTCGTCAGGTTTGATGTCGCTGAAGCGGTCAAAGCGCTTAAC
>JAZUEA010000227.1:0-6051 GCA_045639945.1 Myxococcota bacterium | reverse complement strand
ACTTCAAAAGCTTGGCCGCCTGCACATCGGTGGCTTCTCGCCAGGCCAACTCCGCCGACTTGCCCTGATTCACCAAAACCGAAGCTTCATCGAAGAGCGCAGGATCATTCAAGATTTCGATATGCGCCTGGAAAATTTGACCTTCTGCGCCACCTTGCAAATCACGCAACTTTTCGAGATCTGCAATCGCCCGCTCACGCGCCGAATTCAGACGCTCTGTTTCAATCGAAGCGCCTTTTGATTCAGCAGAAAGATCAAAGATTTCGGGCTTTAAGACGCAAAGCGAACCAAACGCCAAACCGGCAGATGCGACCGTTCCCTTAAAAACGCCCGGTTCAGGCTTCGCACGCAGCAGCGGTGGCTCAGCATCAAACTGCGCCGGCACATGACCTTCCGACGCGCGCAACAAATCCGCAAGCGAATCCAGTGCCGCATCCGAAACGCCATAACCAACCAAGTGAACAACATCACCGTGCCGAACATCGAGCGCCATCAACGCGATGACCGAGCGCACATCCGCCTTGGCACCACGGCACCAAAGCTCAATCGCCTGTCCTGGCTTCAAAAGCTCTTTGGCCGTTTCAGCCAACTTCGCAGCAGGGCGCGCGTGCAAACCATCTTTGTCGTCGATCGCAAATGGCTTGGTTTCGTGTTTATCCGAAGAAATCGCAATCTTTTCAGCAAGTTGCGTTTTTGCCGAAACCTTAAGCAGTGACGAACCTGCCACCACAGAGCCTTTGGCGCAAACCGTAACCGCCTCGCCAGAAGGCACGACCATCATCACCATCAGGCTGCGAGCACGCTCCGCCAAAATTTCAGCATCAAACTGAATCAGCGGCGCCTGCGCATTTACAAGATCGCCTTCAGCGCAAAGCGGCTTAAAACCGTCGCCTTTGAGCGTGACCGTGTCCAGGCCAACGTGCAAAAGAACTTCAACGCCAGTTTCCGTTTGCAAAGTAAGAGCATGGTGCGCGCGATGCAGCTGAATCACCTTGCCTGCACACGGCGCGCGAAGAAGTTGCTCCGTCGGTTCCAGCGCAACGCCCGCTCCCACCGAACCGGCGGCAAAAACCGGATCGGGAACTTCGGCAAGCGGCACGACGTATCCACTCAGCGGAGCGCTCAAGATGAGCTCGGATGACATCTTTTCTCCTTTCATGCTCTCCACTCTGGTCGCGCAAGCTACCACGCTCAAGCCTCACACGAAAGCCTGCGCCCTAGTTTTGTGAGAAAAGAGAATGGCGGTTTAAATGAGAGAAATGTGAAAGATTTTAACTTCTAAAGAGTTCTACTTATCGAGAATGATTCATTTTTTACGCCGAGGGCGAGCAGCGAAAAGTCCGAAAGCTCCCAACAAAATGCCGGCCAAGCTGTAAGGCGAAGCATGGAATCCCATGGAGCAAGCACCGCCGCCCACAAATCGCAAGTCAGGCTCAACTTCGAAGTGGACGAAATTCGACCGATCACTCAGCTGACCACCCAACTCTTGAATGGCGTAAATCGTGTAATCACCGGCAAAAAGCTCGACATTGCATTCAAAATTGCCGAGGCCATCAACTTCGGTACGGCACAAAACCGCAGAGCCATCGGTGCGAACAGTGAGCAAGCTCTTGGCCTCACCTTTGCCTGCGATGTGCACTTTGCGCGTACGAACTTTGTAATTGTCGATGGGAATTTGAATCGCAGGCGCCGGCAACGAAGCGGAACCAAATCCATTACCACCTGATCCAGCGCTTCCACCTGATCCTGCATCGCCGTCAGAATCAGAGCCGCCATGACCGCCAGAACCTGAGCTGCCGCCATTTCCTGCTTCGCCGCCCTCTTCAACGGTAACGTTTTCAGTCGTGCTGCTGCTGTTGCCAGCTGCATCGATGATGGTCACGGTCAAAGTGTGCTCGCCACTTTCTGCATCCCAAACGAAACGCCAGTTGCCACTTTCATCGACCACTTGTCGGTCAACCTCTTCGCCGTCGACCAGCAAAACAGCGGTGGCACCTGGTTCGGCAGTGCCCATTAAAACGACTTGACCAGCCTCATAACTTCCTGAATTGTCAGAGAAAATCGGATCGTCTGGTTTGGTTGTGTCTACGATAAAAGTGAGTTCGTCCAGCGTTGTAGAATGGCCGTTTCCATCGGTCACAACGATAACAACGGTGTGGCTGCCCTCACTCAACGCATCGCTCGGCGTGCAAATCCAATTACCGTTTTCATCGGCTTCAGCGCGGCAGATCTCTTCACCATTTTCAGTAATCACAATGATTTCGCCAGGATTCGCAGTGCCAGAAACGGTTGGCGTGGCATCGGAAACATAACCACCGTTTGTCGGTGAAGTCACTCCCGTGCCTGCGGAAGAATACGAATCCACAGTGATTTCAATCGGTTCCGAACTTGCCGAGCGATTTCCGGCATCGTCCTCTGCGATCACCACAATGCGATGCGCACCATCGGAGAATTGTGTTTCGCAGCTAAATTCGCCGTTCAAGCATGGCACTTCGCAAAGAGTGATTTCATTTTCGAGCACAAAAATAGTCGAGCCACTTTCGCACACTCCTGAAATAATTACGTTTTCACTCGAAAGCGTTGCGGAATCGCTGGGAGAACCAATCGACGGCACAGTGGGCGCGGTGCGATCGACGGTAACCGAGATTCCGCTGGTTGATTCAGAAACGTTGCCAAACGAATCTGCAGAAACCGTCGAGAAAAGATAGTCGCCTTCATCGAGCGCCGCACTGCAGGCAAATTCCGAGTTGTCGCACTCTGAGGAACAAACCAAATCTTCGCCTGCGATCACGTCGACCGAAGCGCCAGTCTCGCAAGTTCCTGAAAATTCAATAGAAATGGAGTTCAGAGTGCTTTCATCGCTTGGCACCAAAATTTCAGCGGCGATAGGCGCAAGTGAATCCACAAAAACAAAGCCAGCAAGCGAACCTGAAACATTGCCCACTGCATCTTTTTGTTCAATGCGAATTTGAGATGCGCCTTCAGCTAAGTTCTCGATTTCACATGAGAAAGTTTCATTCGCAGAACAAGTTGTAGAGCAAAGAGCTTCCGGATTTTCGCTTGCTTCCGCTGCGCCATCAAAAGCTGAAACGATGGCTCCCGCTTCACAAGCACCGGAAAGTGTGATCGTGGACGTGCAAAGTTGAGAAAGTGCTTCTGGTTCGCTGAGTTGCGGCGTTTCAGGCGGAACCGTGTCGACGGTAAAAAATCCCGTTCGAGTGCGCACAATTTCGCCAGCGTCCTTTACGCCGTCCACATAACGTTCAGCCCAAACTCGTTGAAATCCTTCAGGAATTTTAGTTCGAGCCGTCGTTCCAGCTTCGCAGGTAAATGTGGCGTCATCATTGCATTCGGCTTCACACAAAACGCGTCCCGGCGTACCGGCTTCGTCCAAACGCACGCGCACAGCGTGATCGACCCCACCACATGTGCCAGCAATAGTGAGCGCGTGACTTTGATACAAACCGCCTTCGAACGGTTCCGAAATCGCAGGAGCATTCAAGCTGAAGTCAACAACTGAAAAGTTTCGTGCAGCCGTGAGTTGCGAGACCACACCGCCGGCGATCGTTTGGCGAGCGGAGATCGATTGCGCACCGTCTTCAAATTGCGGCACCAACGCTTCAAACGTTCCATCGTGAGCACAAAACGCACGAGCAACGACTTCCGAGTTCGAAAAGATGTCAACTTGAGCACCAGCAGTGCAAGTGCCTGAAATTGCTACATGAAATGCGCTCACTACGCTGTCTTCAGCCGGCACCAAAATGGTGGGCGCAACCGCTCCACTGGCCGAGGACTGAGTATAAAAAACGTGATGCGCGCTGGGACTAATGGCGCCATCGAGCGTTTGGTGAGCGTAAAGTTCGTGTTTGCCCGTGATGCCTGACCAGTCAGAACCTGTCGTGAACTGATTGTTCATGCATGTCGCCGTGCTCATTCTGCCGGTTTCGTCAAAAACCTTTACAGTTGAGCCAGTTACACACGTTCCTTGGTAAACAACGGTGCCGGGCGCAACAATGGCGTTTGACGCAGGTGCTGTGAAAATCGGATCGGCAAGCGTGGAGTACTGAACCACTTCAAAATGAACGGGCACGCCGAGCGATGAAAGTGTTCCGCGGCTTTGTGTGATGTTGGCCGAGTATTCGCCAGCGTTGTTCAGTGCAACTGCGGTTTTGAAGATGCCGTTTTCACACGCGGCGGATGCGACAGTGGGCGTGCCGGAAGTGGGCGTCAAAATAACAGAGACTTGTGATCCGCTTGAGCAAGTTCCTGAAATTATTGAAGTTCCAACCAAAATGCGCTGATTTTCAGCAGGAGATCGCAAAGCCGGCGCATCGACAGAAGCGTCCGATGAAACAGTAAAAGCACGCGATACGCCTGCGACTTCCGTACCAAATTTGTCGTAACCGTGTACTTTGATCGACTGCGCGCCGGCGAGGAACAAAGCGGGCGAACACGCAAATGTGCCGTTTGTTTCGCATTGTGCGCGGCAAAGTTCATCGCCTTCGATTCCTGCTTGAGCGCTGTTGACGCGAATCTCAATGCCAGGCTCGCAAGTTCCTGAAATGACAGCAGAAGCAGTTGAGACAGCAGCGTTTTCAGCAGGCGATGTCACGGCCATTTCAAAGCCGTAATTCGCATCAATCGTGAAACTGGTGTCGGCATTGTCGGATTGAACGCCCGCCGCAGAGGTTTGGGCCATTCGAACAACATGTGAGCCGGTGCCAAACAACTCACCAGAGCAGGAAAACTCTCCGTCTTCGCTACACGTTGCGGTGCAGTACTCGGTTGCGATGCCGCTCTCGGTGACTTCGTAGCCGCGAACCGTCGCAGCAGCAAGACAAGTACCTGATAAGACAGAAGAATCTTCGGTGTACGTTGCTCCATTTTTGTGACTTGTAAGCACAGGCGCATCGATGGCTTGAGCTTCAAGTACAAAAGAGGCTGTTCGAGAGCGTAAAGTTCCCGAATTTTCTACGGATTCTTCAGCATAGACAGAGCGAGCTCCCCACGCCAGCTCAGCGGAACAAGCGGCGACATGGCCAACACACGTTTCAGAACAAAGCTCGGCGCCCGTGGCAGCATTGTAAAACGTGACTTCGCCGCTCTGGCATTCAGCCTGAAATTCAACGGTTCGAGTGTAAAAAACACTGCCATCTGGTGGAGTTACGAGTTTTGGCGCGTTCGTTTGGGAATGCTCAACCGAAAATGAAACGGCTGAACTTTGAGCGCCTGACTCATCGTAAGCTGCAACGCTGTAAGTTCCTGATTGCAAAATGAAAATCGGCTGACACGAGAAGAGGCCCGCATCTGAGCAAGTGGCGGAGCAAACCGCATCTTCAATGATAAGCGGCGTATCGACCAACCGAATCTCGACTTTAGAATCAGCAACACAAGTTCCCGAAAACAAAGGAGATTTATCGACAATCAGCGTTTCATTCGCCGGAGTTGATAGCGAGAGTTCTTGTGCGTTTGCCGTTTGGACCGCGAAAAGAGCTGAAAGTGCGGCGCAAAGTCCTGCAAATTGCGAGCTGACAGATGTTTTCCGCTCAATCTTTTTCATGACTTTCACCACCTTACTTCTCTTCAGGATCATCGAAGTTGAACTCTACGCGGCGATTTTGCTCGCGGCCTTGCGGCGTGCTGTTGGAAACGAGCGGCATGTCTTGGCCGTAGCCTTGCGCTTTGAGGCGCTCACCTTTAACGCCGCGCTCGATGAGAGCTGCGCGAACAGAGTTGGCACGCGCTTTCGACAGTTTAAGATTCGATTTTTTGTTGCCCACGTTGTCGGTATGGCCATCGATGCGGATTTCTTGGACTTCAGGGTGGTCGTTCAAAACCTTGGCAATTTGGTCCAAAAGTTTGTCCGAGCGACGGTCAATGTCAGCTTTGCCCGTGACGAAAAATATCATTTCGCGCAGCTCAAGCTTGCCCTTCTTCATGACGACAAGGACTTTGGGGCAGCCGTTTTCTTCAACAGTTCCGGGCTCATCCGGACATTGGACCAAGTGATCCGGAATCGTATCACCGTCGCGATCGCGCACCGGGCATCCC
>JAZUEA010000226.1:0-2747 GCA_045639945.1 Myxococcota bacterium | reverse complement strand
TTTTTTCGTTCATTTTCGGTGGTCAACAAACGAATAACTGGCGGTTGAATCACTGGCACCAACGCCATGTAGGAATACGCTGCGACCGCAATTGCTCCCAATTGATGCGGCGCCAACTTCGAAGCCAAGAAAATCGCAGTGGGACCGTCCGCACCACCAATGATGCCGATCGACGCCGCTTCATGCAGGCTGAATCCCAAATAGTAAGCGCCCAAAAATGTAATAAAAATGCCGACTTGTGCAGCTGCTCCAAGCAAGATCAAGCGAGGAGCTGAAAGCATCGGCGAAAAATCGGTCATCGCGCCCAATCCCAAGAAAATGAGCGGCGGATAAACGCCATGCTTCACGCCTTGATAGAGCTGATTGAGCACCGTTCCTTCTTCGTAAAGGCCAACATCCAAGCCTTCCGCGAACGGAATATTGCCGAGCACAATGCCGAATCCGATGGGCACAAGCAGCAACGGCTCGTAACGAAAGCGGATTGCGAGTGTAAGAAACCCCAATCCGACCAAAATCATGATCACGTTGCCGACTGTGCACTGACCGAACGCGCCAGAATTCAAGAATCCGAGCAAGACATCCATGATTGACCTACGCGAGCTCGATCAGCGCTTGGCCCTCGCGAACCGCTTCGCCTGCTGCAACGAGCAATCGCGCAACCTTACCCGCTTTGGATGCCATGATGGGCGTTCGCATCTTCATCGCTTCGATAACCGCGACTTTTTGGTTCAACGCAACCTGCGCACCCAACGCGACTGAAAGCTCAACAACGATGCCAGAAATAGGAGATAGCACCGCGTTTTGATTAGAGTTTTGAGCAATTGGCGCTGTAGGAGATTGTGCAATCGGTGCTTGTGCAATCGGCTTTTGAGCAATCGGCGCTGGCGATGCAACAGGAGCTGCTGGCGCTGCGCCTTCGTCCAAAACCTCAACGTCCACTTCGTAAGCGACGCCCTGATGCGTAATTCGCACCTTCATGACCTCCTCCTTAAATCTCTAGAAAACCAATGAGAACCGTGCACTTCGCTTCGCGCTGCGTTTTGCCAACTCGAAGTTTGTGACTCAATGCGCCGAATGCGCCGAATGCGGCCGTGACCTTTACAAACCGTAGCGACCGCTGCGCTGATGAGAACGAGCGTTACAGGATCGATTGCTGCTTCGTCCGCTGAAGTTTCAGAAGAACTTTCTGCAACTTCTTTAGTCTCAATGCTTTTTTCTTTTTTAAGGTCGATCCAGCCAATCAACCAAATGCTCAACGCGACCAGCGAAAGCACAACAAAGACGATCGAAACGCCAATGCAGGAAATCACCCACGGATTATGCATGACACTCCTAAAGTGGCATTAAGCCATGCTTTTTTTCAGGTCGGCGTTCACGCTTGTCGCGCAAAACGGACAACGACTGCGCTAAATATGCGCGCGTGTCCGACGGCTCAATCACGTCGTCCAACATGCCACGTTCTGCAGCTCGAAGCGGATTCGCAAACCGATCGCGATACTCTGCAATCAACTCAGAACGCCGCGTTGCCACGTCGTTTGCCGATTTAAGCTCGTCGCGATAAAGCACGTTGACCGCGCCTTCCGCTCCCATCACCGCGATTTCTGCAGACGGCCATCCACACACAACATCCGCACCCAAATCGCGTGAGCACATCGCGATGTACGCACCACCGTAAGCTTTTCGAACAATAACCGTGATCTTGGGCGTGGTCGCTTCGCTGTACGCAAACAGCATTTTCGCACCATGGCGAATAATGCCGCCGTGTTCCTGCGACACGCCGGGCAAAAATCCGGGTACATCAACCAGCGATACGATCGGAATGTTAAAGGCGTCGCAAAAACGTATAAATCTCGCGCCTTTATCTGAACTATCAATATCCAAAACGCCAGCTTTGCAAAGTGGCTGATTCGCCACAATGCCCACAACTTGGCCAGCGATGCGTGCCAAACCGATCAACAAGTTTTGCGCGAAAAACTCTTGAATTTCGAGGAAGTCGCCGTCATCGACAATCTGCGAAATGATCGCGTGCATGTCGTACGCTTCACGCGGATCTTCCGGCACAATTTGATTGAGTGCCAAAACTGGACCAATCGCTTCTGGCACCACACCAAGCGGCGGATCTTGGCGATTATTACTGGGCAAAAACGACAGCAAGCGATGGCAAATTGCAATCGCCTCATCGTCGTTTGCCGCCACAAAATGCACCACGCCAGAACGTTGCGCGTGGCTCATCGCACCGCCCAGCTCTTCACTCGAAACTTTTTCGCCTGTCACTTCCTCGATGACACGCGGGCCGGTAATGAACAACTGACCAGATGTTTGAACCTGAATGATAAAGTCGGTCAACGCGGGTGCATACGCGGCACCACCTGCACACGGCCCCGCAATGATGCTGATTTGCGGCACCACGCCTGAAAGCATGGTGTTTCGAAAAAAGATCTGGCCATACCCAGCAAGCGCGTCTACGCCTTCTTGAATACGAGCACCGCCAGAATCATTAATAAAAACGAATGGATGCCCGGTTTTTAGAGCGTTATCCATTACTTTGCAGATTTTTTGCGCAGTGCCCTCGCCAACCGAACCGCCCGCAACCGTAAAATCTTGGCTCACTGCGTAAACCGGTCGACCAGCGATCAACCCCACACCGCCAACAACGCCATCGCCTGGGTAATCCTGCTTTTCTAACCCAAAGTTTGTACAGCGATGCTTTAGAAAAAGGCCGGATTCTCTAAAAGTATCCGAATCGT
>JAZUEA010000225.1:0-2210 GCA_045639945.1 Myxococcota bacterium | reverse complement strand
CACAAACCGCCGCCGAGCAAAGCAGCCGAAACACGAGATAGCCGCGCCAGAATCCAAAATTTTCTGTTTTTTTGCGGAGCAAGCGAATCGCCGGCCAAATCAAAAACAGATCAAGTGGCGTAGACAACAAAATCATTGTGGTTTCGCGAGCATCCGGCCAAAGCGTAAACGCCTCAATCACAATGAGCGCCGCGCCCCAAATGGACGACGCAAGCGAGAAGAGCAAAAGCGTAACGCCACGCGCTCGCAGTGAGCACTTTCCCAAAAGCAGTGCAAAAATCGCGAGCAAGCCTGCCAAAACAAACAAAAACACAACGCCCGAGTTGGGCGACTCACCAAGCGGATTTTCGCCTTGCCGCTCGTAAAGAATTTCTCCCGGATTCATGAGAGGCCGACGAGAATCATCTTTGCCGATCTCAATTTTTTGAAAGAACTCGGCCATGTGCAGCGGATGATACGCGAGTTCCCACTTGGTGCGCAGGCGATCCATCTCCAGGCCCATCGTCATTTCGCCCAAAAGCTGCAATGGAAGCATGTTCGCAAACGCCACTCGCACGTCGTCGCGATACGCCCGACCGGTTTCAGCCTCACCAAGCGCTGCAAAAATGGCACCACCCGTTACTTGATCTAAATAGTCACGAATGCGCGTGGCACAGTTTTCTCGAAACGTGTCGTAAATGTAGTCGCGATTTTCAGGCAGAATCGCAGTTTCAATCAGCTCTCGAAGAGCGCTCGCCTGCGCCGGCGTTAAATTCAGCGGATAGCGCCAAACGGTTCGATCCTCTTTTTTCCAGCGACGCAGCGACTTTTGAAAACTCCGCTCCGCGCCAAAAAACGAAACTTTGCCGGTCAAAAAATCGAGAATGTAGTTTGGCCGATTAAATTCAGTCACACCGAAGTTGAAAACGCGATCGCTTCGCACACTCGACGAAGATTCGTGCACCAACAACGCTGCGTGACCGTAAAGTGTAAAAACACTGTCGCCCGGCCCAACGATTAAAAGGTCTATTTTCGGAGGGTTGCGCGGCTCCGGCTTTTCTGGCGCCTCGTCGGCAACTTCCAAAACTTCGTCCGACGCTTCCGCAATGTCGAGCGGTACATCGAGCTTTTTCAAATCGGTCGCCGCTTTTTCAGATTTTTTTGAATCCGATTTTTTTGCGGAAACCACCTCGCGAGGCAGCGGCGCGTCCTCGTCTTCATCCTGAGCAAGCGCAACATCCGAGAAGAAAACGGAAAAAGCGCAAAAGAAGCACAACCAAAGTCCGCGATGAAAGCGGCTAAAAACACGTTTCACGAGGAACCCCATGATTCGTCGCGGTTTACGAATAAGTTCCGAAGCATTACCATGCGCGCCGCAACATTCAAGAGGGCACCATGGCCAAAGAAACTGACGTCATGCAGAAAATCGTGTCGCTGTGTAAGCGACGCGGCTTCGTCTTTCAATCCTCCGAAATCTACGGCGGCCTCAAGAGCGCCTACGATTACGGCCCACTCGGCGTAGAGCTCAAGCGCAACCTCATGGCCGCTTGGTGGCGTGACATGGTCCAAAGCCGCGAAGATGTGGTTGGCTTGGACGCGTCCATCATCATGCACCCGCGCGTTTGGGAAGCCTCTGGTCACCTTGCTGGCTTCTCCGATCCGTTGGTCGACTGCCGCGTTTGCAAAGAGCGTTTCCGCGCTGACCACGCCACGCCCGCCAACGAAGGCGACGATCTCACGCTCACGTTTGCTGACAAAGAGCGCGCCAAGGTTGCCCAGGAACTCATCAAGACCCAATTCGGCCAAGACACCGAGCGCGACGGCAAAACCTTGAAGGGCCTCAAAGCCGGCGATCGCGGCTACGTCTGCCCAGTTTGCGGTTCTCCGTTCATGTCGGATGAGCGTCAATTCAACTTGATGTTCAAGTCCAGCATCGGCCCGGTTGACTCGCTCAGTGAAATCGCGCAGGCCATTGAAGGCGGCTCGCTCGAAGGCTTGAAGGGCAAAGAGCTTCGCCAAAAGCTCGACATGATCACCAAGGAAAGCGCCGTGTACCTGCGTCCGGAAACCGCGCAGGCCATGTTCGTGCAGTTCCTCAACATTCAGCAGGCCATGTCGGCCAAGATTCCGTTCGGTATCGCTCAGCAGGGCAAGAGCTTCCGTAACGAAATCACCGTTGAGCACTTCATTTTCCGTTCGTGCGAATTCGAACAGATGGAAATGGAGTTCTT
>JAZUEA010000224.1:0-10922 GCA_045639945.1 Myxococcota bacterium | reverse complement strand
ACAACGGGAGACAGCGTGTTGTAAGCGCCTCCGTCGAAGCAAAGTTCGATGTCGGCGGCCAAGAATTTTCCGGTTTTGGGATCAACCGATGTGCGGTAGCGCGCGTAGCACGGGTGACGCTTGGTGGTTGCGAGCAAGTCTTCGTCGCGGCGGTAGGCCATGCGAACCGGTTTGCCGCTCTTGACGCAGAGCAAAGCTGCGTGCGCCGCAAGCATGGAAGGATATTCTTCTTTGCCGCCGAATGCGCCGCCGGTGGTTTGATGCGCCACGTTGTAGCGATTGTGACCAAGAACGCGGCCCAGTGCATTTTGAATGTAGTACGGGCACTGCATCGAACCGCGAATCACGACACCGCCATCTTCGCGAGGCATGGCGAGCAGCACTTGAGGCTCAAGATAGAGCTGGTCTTGGTGCGTTGTGTAGTAAGTGCCTTCGATGACGCATTCTGCGCTTTCAAGCGCTTCTTGCGGATTGCCGTGCGTTACTTCTGCGCGCGCAAAGACGTTGTTTTCGCCGTAAATGTGAATTTCGTTGTCTTTTGATTCGCGGAAATTCAGCAGCGCTGGCAAATCTTCTGTAATGATTTCAACGTGTTTGCGTGCTTCGAGGGCAATTTCACGCGTGCGAGCAGCGATAAGCGCAACCGGTTCCGCAACGTGACGGATCTCGGTTTCTGCCAAGGCTGGTTGGTCAGGCGTGTTTAAAAAGATACAATTTTCACCGGGAATATCAGCGGCTGTAACAAACGTGATATCGGTCCAGTCAAAATTTGGATCACGCTTGATTTCAATGAGACGTGCGTGCGGAACGGTTGAGCGGACTGTGACACCGTAAAGGCAGCCTTCGATGTCTAAGTCAGCCGTGTAACGCGCTTGCCCCGTAGCTTTTGCAGCGCCGTCGATGCGCTCGAAATTCTCGCCGATCATCGCGCTTCTCCAACGTGAGCGAAAAAAAGTAGTGCGTAAATATAGACGTCCTTGTTTTCAGTGAAAAGAAAACAAAGCTGAAAGATCTCATAAAATGACTCTTAAAAAGACAAAAATGCAATTTCGTTGCATTAAAAAAAGAGATTTCACATTTGAGGCGCCGCTCTGCTGTCAGCGTCTCATTTTAAGAAAGCGTTGTTTGAATTGATGAGATTGAAAAATAAGTGAGAAGAGAAAGAAGGCTTACTTGTTGAAGTTTTGACCGTCGAAGTCGCCCTTGAAAGCCGGGCCCGTGTCGCCATCTGCACGAATGGTACCGGTCCAGATGCCTTCACCCAAGCGATCCACGGCCAAGTCGTTGTCTTCTTCGATAAAGGTCATGGTGCCTTGTAAAGTGAGGTGCGTGTCGATGTTTAAGCGGTTTAAGATCGCCTGAATCACAGCACCAACAGCACCAAAGATGGTGCTGCACCAACTTTCGATGGTGTTTGCTTCAATCGCATCCCAATCAATGGGGCCAACATGGATGTTGATGAGATATCCATCGTCACCAGTGATTCTGCGAGCGAATGCGCCACAGTTGATCCAATACAATAAGGCTTGGCTTAAAGAGGTTGAACCACCTGCAATGCTCGGCAAAATTAAGTGATTCATTACAAATACAATGAGTTTGCCATACTGCAAAGCAACAGAGTGAGAATCGATAATGCCTTGGTTGTAGGAGTGAATGCGTCCTGAGAATTGGCCATAAACCATTTGAGCATCGTTCAAAAGCGCCCAGATTTCATCCATGGTGAATTCGTGGCGGCACGACTCAGGATCGCGATCGGGATTATCCAAACAAGGTGTGCGCCAGTAGAGTGCAAGGCCGATCCAGTTTTGGCTGCCTTGGAAAGTGCCGTTGCTTGCAGGTTTGGCGATGCGCACTTTGGAGATGATTTCCAAGTAAGAAACGACACTTGTGATGTCGGAGCCTGCTTGGAAGAACACTCGCATCCAGTGTGGTGCATCCTGTTCGAGGTAGGTGTTAATGAGCCTATTGAGCGGGTCGTCGATCCAGTCACCAACGAGTTGGATGATTTCGCCAGCAAGGCCGCTGACAAAGTTTCGAACCAAAGCTGCCACCGCGTTGATGATCACGGTTGCCACTTGGCGGTCTTGACCTTCGCTGCCAAAGAACATGACCAAGTTGTCAATGACAGCTCCAATTGTGCCCGGAATTGCACCGGTGAAATTGAAGTGGTTGATGACGTCAAAGTTGCCGCTGGGGCTCAGTGTTAACAGGAAAATTGGAACAGTGACGCGGCGATTGATGTCGGCGTCGACTTTGATGTCACCTAAGCAGCCGCCTGCTGCGAGTACACCGTTTGAAGCGAGACGACCGCGCACCATCAGTGATACGCGCTTACCAGCTAAGATCGGATCGCTTTCGATGTTTTCGTAAATACTTTCAAAGGTTTTGGTCTGAAGAACATCTTCCGGCACAGACAAGTAATAAGGATCTTCGCAGGCGTTCGGATCATCCAAAATGTAGAATTCGAAGCTGCCTAAATCGATCGGGCCTTCATAATCAAAGTTGGCTGTGATGTTGCCAACTGGCATGTCGACCACGGAAACCTTGAACGTAATTGTCCGGCTGGTCGCGTTTTTTGCCTCAATCGTGAGTGTGCGAAGGCTGGTGCCGGCGTAGAGCGACATGCGCGCGTAACCAAAATCATCGGTGCGCGTACGGCTAGCGGTAAGAGCGGCATCGCCGAAATCTTCATTTGTAATTTTGAAATCAACGCGCTCTTGCGAAATGGGATCGCCGTTACCGTTTAACAGCAAAACCGCAAGTTCCACGGTTGAGTTGGGATAGGTTTCAATCTCGGTGTCACCCGCTGAGACCAAAATGCGAGCGTAATTCTCAGCTGGCATTTCGTCGGGTGGAATGAGCAGACCTGCGTCGTTGTAAATCGGCTTGGCCTCGACAATTGCGGGATCTACTTCAATGAGCAGTTGGCGCTCGGTGGGTGGAGCTTCTTCTTGGCACCCTGTGGCGAAGAGCACTCCGAATGCTGCGACGAACCATGCGAAGAACAGCCAATTCGACAGAGTATGGGTAGATTTCATCGGTCTTCTCGCGACTTCTGCAGAGTGTTCGATAAGTGTAGCCCAAAAAATACCAGAGTGAATAGAGCTGGTATCTTGGTTTTAATTTTTGCTTCAGATTTTTGCTTAAGACTTACGAAGGTTGCGAACGAGGAAGCATGCAGAGGCGAGAGCGATGAGAGCTGCGAGTGCTGCAATGAGCAGTTTCGGCCAGTGATTCCACGGATGATCTGTAGTGTCGTAGAGTCGAATCGGCGTTTCGTTGTCGATTGAGAAGGTGTAGCGCAGCTTTTGAGCAGTTCCGGCGAGTTCTTCGCGCTCGTCAGGATCGATGATGCGTCCCGGGCCGGTTACCGAAAATCCGAGAAGCGAGTTTTGCTCGTGAAGCCAGCGCTGGACGTCTTCGCGATCGGCTGCGAGAATCGCAAAAATCTTGTCGCCGTCGAGCTTTACAAAATATTTGCGGCCTGTTGGATCGTCGGCAGCGGCTTTGTCAGAACCACCAGAAGACATGATCATGAGGCTTTGAACCACGCTTTCCATGGTGCAATAGCTGTTGTGCTCGAGCGGTTTGAGATCTTCAACAAAAGGACGATCTGAAATTTTACCGCAGTCTGTTGGCTCTTGATGAGTGAACACATAAGTCACATCGGGCAAGCTCTTCCAGACAATGAAGAGCGCCGCCACAAGCATGAGCGACAACACAACAGGATGCTGCAAAAGATGCACTTCTGGAATCGGCGCGTTTTCGTCCGATGCGGATTCTTCAAAAGTTTCCGCATCGTGCGTGCTGAACCAGCCATCTTCGCTTGGCTGCGCGGAATTTTCAGGTGCTTGATCCGCAGCGTTTTCAGGCTCGTTCTCAACAGAGAAATCGGAAGGCTTTTCAGTCATAACAGACTCAAAGATTGTTGGTTACAGGTGCGAGATGATCAGGAATGCGTAATGATTTTAAGACGTTGCCAGAACGTTGAGCAAAATCAGCATTCTTGCTGCACTTTTTAAGGTTACGCACAAATCGCGTGTATTCTTCGCGATAAGCTTGATCGATGGAATTTGCAGCGTTGCGCGTTACGCTTTGGCTTTGAACGCTGAAAAGCCTGTAAGGATCGTTTTCTAAGCTGGCGGCGATGCGAATCAAATCCTGCGCATCTTCGTTGGCCCACGCGTAAATTCGATCGCCCAATTCGCCACAGCTGCGAATTTCAATCTGCTGGTTGTTGATGTTGCGCAAGTACGAGAGCGCGCGGGCTGCTTCAACCAGGGCTTCAGCTTGTTCGCGCGGCTGTGTCCACGAATTAAAGTCGTAAGGCAAACGCTGGAAAATCGCGACCGTCGACGTTGTGATGGACACATTCGGGCAGTTAATGAGCGGCGGATTTCGCGAATAATCTCTAATGAGATCGCGGTATTTCCATTGCACGTCCATCACGCGGCGTTCTTGAAGTTCAAGCTCGCTCAAGCCGAGAGCGGCGCCCTCATCGTCGGCGTTCAAAAGCGTGAGGCCGTTGCTCGAAGCCCACTGATTGAGTGAATCCGCTAAATCCTTGCAGTCCATGCCTTCTTTGGTCATGTCCACCACGATTTTCATCGAGTTAGCCATGTCTTCGGCGAGTTGAATGCAACGACTGACGCGAGCCGGTGCGCTTTCGAGCGCCACCGCCGGGAGAGACAAACGCTCCAATTCCTCGCGTGCGCGCGCAACTTCTTGCGGATTGGGTTGGTAATCGTCGGCCAAGCTGGCGCGGAGTCGAGCTTCTGCGTATTGCTGCTCGGCCACACTCATGCGCGGTTCTTCTCGCTTGGTCGGCGCTTGCGGTAACGGAGCCGGACAATCGTCGCCGACACACGGATCGGGTTCATCGTTTGCGAGATTTTCGATGAATGCTTTGCGAGCGGCTTCAAGTTCCTGCTCTTCGGGCGTGAGCGGCTGAGTTTGCGAGCGCCGCGAAGTTGTGCGAGGCACATCCTCTTCTGAATGTGTGCTGGATGAAGAATTGGCACGATACGTTCTGTCGCCTTCGTTATCGCGGTTGGCCCAGTGTTGGGATGAGCCACAACCAAAAAGACCCAAGGCCAGGCAGAGCAAAATTGGTGTGCGCATAAAAACCTCCAGATAAACTTTCTCTATTTTACACGGTTTTGCATTGCTTGCCTCTCATGAAAGTATGGAAGTTCAATTCCGTTGACCCTGGTTGGCGCTTCGCCTAATAAACGCGATTCAACTTTTTCACATAAAGGATCCTGCCTGTGCGAGATCTTCATGCGACGCGGGCATTTGCCTGGCTCCTCGCTTTGGCGACGGTGGCTTGTGCGGGCCCCTCTGAGGGCGAGCCACTGCCGGATGCTGTGCTCGAAAATTCTGAAATCGCAAAAAACGAAGCCGCGCCAGAAGCTGCACCTGCTGAAGCTGCGCCGGAAGCTGCGCCTGCTGAAGCCGCGCCGGAAGCTGCACCTGCTGAAGCCGCGCCGGAAGCTGCTCCAGAAGCTGCGCAGGAAGCAAAAGAAGACAACGTTTTGTCTGCCGCGAGTGGTGAAGGTCACGCTGTGGTCAAGGAAGGCAGTGCTGTTCCGGAAATTACGCGCGCCGAACCGCCGGAAGATTTGGCAGAAGACGATCGCGTGCTGATTTTGGATGGTACTACCGAAAAGTACATTTCGCGCGCGCAGGCTCTTCACGATGGCTACACCGTGGTCAACTTCCGCGATGACTGGACACCGTATCTGTTTGCGCAGCACTACGATTCGGCTGGTCGTCCGCTCGAAAACCGCTACCGTCCCATTTACATTGGTTTGGCCAACGATTTGACCGACGGTGACGGTCGTCCGCTTGAAGATAACGAAGATAACTATCTGGAAGTATTCGGAATTCCGCCGTCTCTTTCCGTTATTCAAAAGCGCTTTTTAGGTGACAAGGCAAAGACTTGTTACGACGACATCGACTTCGACTTGATTGGTCGTGTTTCGTCGATGACCTACAAAGACAAGGCGCGCAACAAAAAGCTGAGTGACGCAAAAGCGGTAAAAGCTGAACTCGCTGCGGCGGCAAAGAAAGCCGGATTCTCTGAGAATTCCGAAGGGTTCGCGAAGTTGGCCGAGGCCGATCCGTCGTACAAAGCAAAGGTTGCGGAGTACGAAGATTTGTCGGGTGAGTTCCGTGCGCTGACCGAAGTTGAAAAGCGCTTGTTGTGCGATGGTCACACGGCCAAGCGATTTGGTCACAAAGATGGCCAGCTGGATCATGGTTTGCGTTTGTCTGTGCGGCGTTTCCAGCGCAAGCACATGATTTACGAGCACACCAACTTGCGCGGCGTGACCATGAAGACGCTCGCGCTCAAGCCGATTGTGACCAACTACCAAGCATTTTCGCGAGCAGTGACCGAGCGCGTGGTTGAAGCAACGTCGATCCTTGAAGATGGTTCCGCGAGTCGCAAAGGCGAACTCGATACCTTCATGGGAGCCGACGGCAAGACCTACCAAGTTCGCAACTTGGTTGACGAATTCACCGAAGCCACGCTCAAAGGCATTGGCGCAGATTCGCCGGAAGCCGCTCAAGCGTTCTTTGAGCGCCGCAAGCCCGAAGAATTCAAGTGGCTCACTGTGGGCGTGAAAATGCCCGAATATCCCGAATATTACAGCAAAAACATGCAGCTCTCGGTCTACGTCGACCAGGGTGATATTTGGTTTGATCCGCCGTGGAATGACAAAGGAAAGAAGATCGCGCAGCCGCGTCCGCACATGCCGAGCTTGACGGTTTACACCGAGTACATGGGCAAAAAGATCCGTCTTGTGCGCTTGCCCACCACAATCGGCGGTTGGCGCGATGAACTTTCGTCCAATGGCTACGAGTACTACCGCTACAAAGGCTCTGAAGCGGGTTCGCGCGTGATTCGTAAAGTGATTGCCGGTCCGGTTTGGGTTGCGCCGCAAACCACGCCGCTCCGCAGCTTGGCCAAACGCCGTTACATCAACGGTACGTCGCAAGGCATTGTAAACTATGACGAAATGGGTCCGGGCTACCTTTCCTCTTACGGATTGGTGGCGGGCTATTTTGTAATTCCGGGCAAAGACGCCAAATCCGACGTGGACCACGGTATTCGCGCCCACGGTTCGTCTGACTTCATGTCGATCTTCAGCCCTGAGCGCTACAGCCACGGCTGCCACCGATTGGTGAATCACAAAGCTGTGCGCATGTATGGCTTTATGCTGAACCACCGCAACAAGGTCATTGACGGTGACCAAAAGATGAATCACCAACGTCAATTCCTTTACAAAGACGCGGTTTACGAAATTCGCATGCCGTCGCGTGGATTCCAGTACACGCTCGATCCGCCGATTCCGGTCACGGTCAACTCGGGCAACATCAAGGGACACGCTCAAAAGCCTATCGAAGGTTTGGTCAAGATTCCGGGCTCTGAATATCCCGAAGATTTGCCGGAATAAGCGCGGTTCGGAGAGAATATGAATTTGAAAGCATCTGTTTTAATTGGACTTTTTTCGGCAGCTTCCATCGGATTCGCTTGGGCTCAAGCGCCGTACGATGAAGATGACGAGGATGCTCCGCTTCCGGCGAAAAAGCAGAATGCACCTGCGCCGGCACCAGCTCCTGCACCTGCTCCGGCCAAGGCTGAAGCGCCCGCTCCGGCCAAGGCTGAAGCGAAAAAGTCTGATACGGTGACGATTAACATCAACACTTCTGGCGCGCGTTCAGCCGCTGTCTATTTTGGCAAGAAGAAGTTGGGTGTGACGCCGCTTGAATTCACGTGGCCGCGCAACAGTGGTCCGCTTGATTTAGCAGTAAAGGCCGGCGGATATTTCACTGTATATACGCGGGTTTACACGTTTGACGATGAGAAAATTACCGTCAAAATGACGCCTTTGGATCAAGCGCACACGCTGTTTGGCTACAAAGCCAAATTGGACTCCAGCTCTTCAAACTAGTCTTTTCTCTTCTCCTGCATTTTCCGAGCATTTCTGCTCGAATCTCTCTTTTCTAAAACGCAAATTGTTATTGTGGCCAGGGTTGCGGACCCTCATGGCTTAGCTTATAAATTTACGCACCTGATCCCGTATGCCTGATCTGGAGACCGTTATGGTTGATTTTCGTCCTTTTTCCGCTCTTCGTCCCATTCCTGCGCGCGCGAGCGAAGTTGCCGCCGTGCCTTACGATGTTGTGAACACCGCTGAAGGTCGTGAGCTTGCCAAAGGCAATCCTCTCAGCCTGCTTCACGTGACACGCCCCGACATCGATTTGCCCGATGGCACCGATCTCTACAGCGATGAAATGTACGAAGCTGCGCGCAAGGCCATGAATGCTTTGTTGACCAGCGGCGCGTTGATGCGTGAAGCCACCAATTGCTTCTACATCTACGCACAAACCATGGACGGTCGCCGCCAAATCGGTTTGGTCGGCTTGGCTTCCGCGGCGGATTACTGGGCGAATCGCATCAAAAAGCACGAACTCACCCGTATTGACAAAGAAAACGATCGCTTGCGCCACATTGAAACCACGCGCGCGCACTTGGGCCCCGTTTTCTTGACCTATCGCGCCAACGCTGAAATCGACGCTCGCGTGGCTCAGATTGTCGCAAACAAGCCTGAAGTCGACTTTGTGTCGCCCGACAACATTCGCCACGAGCTCTGGGTCATTCGTAAGGACGAAGACATTTCGTTCTTGCAGGCCGCTTTTGCGAATACTCCTGCGTTTTACATCGCCGACGGTCACCACCGCGCCTGCGCCGCTTCTCGTTTGGGCAAGGATTACCCCGACGAATCGCCGCGCGCTCACTTCCAGGCGGTTGCCTTCCCTGACAATCAGCTCAAAATTTTGGCTTACAACCGCGTCGTGCGCGATTTGAACGGTCGCAGCGAAGCTGAATTTATGGGCGAAATGGAAAAGCTCTTTAATATCAAAGAGTTGGCTTCTGCTGAAGAACCCACTGAGCGCCACACCTTCTCCATGTACTTGGGTGGCAAGTGGTACGCGCTTTCGCTCAAGTCCGATGTCAAGGTCGACGAAAACGACGCCGTGGCGAGCTTGGACGTTTCGATCCTTCAGAGCCTCGTTTTGCAGCCGCTGCTTAACATCGCCGATCCGCGCACGTCCGACCGCATCGATTTCGTGGGTGGTATCCGTGGTTTGGGCGAGCTCGAAAACCGCGTAAATGGCGGTTGGGCTGTCGCTTTCTCCATGTACGCCACGAGCTTGGCCGAGCTTTTGCGCATCGCCGACGCTGGCCAGATTATGCCGCCCAAGTCCACGTGGTTTGAGCCCAAGCTTCGCTCCGGCATGCTCGTCAGCACGTTCTAAGTAACAGCTTTTCTACTCGCCTAATCTCTTAACTCTCGAATTTTACAGGTAAATTATGTTTCGCCTGACTGGTCGTTTTGCCGCGCTTTGTCTTGCGGCTCTCTTTGTGCCTGCGTGTGATGACGAGGAAAGTGCTTCTGATTCGGGCGTTTCCGAGGAAGCTTGTGTACCTTCAAATTACATTGCGTGGTGTGAAGATGCTTTGCCCGCCGCTGTTGAGGTGGAAGCGAAGACGTTTTTCCCAATGCCGGCGGCAGGTGAAACGGCTGCATGGCGTTTTCGGCAGCAAGAGGAAGATTTTCTGAATCCACCCGAAGCGACGGTGGCGAGTGAAATGACGGTCGTTCAAGAGAACGGCGCGTATGTTCGCAAAATTACAGCTGTTTTAGACTTAAACTTGAACGGCGAGAAAGTTCGTGCGCTGCAAGTTTGGAAAGAACTTTACGAAAAGGTTGAAGGTCACGGCCTGGTTGGGCCCGCTATCAACTTGAAAGGCGTGGAGCTCACTGAAACAGAGCTGGACGGCGCGAAGCGAAATATTCGCCACATTGTGCGTACGTACGAGCCGGCTTTTGCGGTCTTGAGCGACGTTTGGCATGTGGGCGAATACGATAATTCCCTTGAATATAGCGATGTTACGTTAATTCAAGATTTGCAAAACGGCGACGAAGAGCCCGTTCACACCGAAGCCACGGTCTCATCACTCAAGGTTGAGATTTCAAGCAAAGGACTCACGCTTCCCATGGAAGGCGAATATCGCGAAGGCGTGCGACGCGTTGATTTCTTTGATGATTTCTCTGGCCAGAAGACGCGAAGTATTTGGTACCAAGCTGGTGTTGGTCCTGTTCAGTGGAGTTCGCGTGAATCCAACAACATGACTTTTACATTGCTCGATACCAATGTAAAAACCAAATAATTTCAACGGAGTACAGCGCGTTCGGTTTCGGATGCGCTTCTTTACTTCTTGAAACTTCTTTTACTTCTGCAAAGAAGCTACTTGCCTAAAATCTTATAATTTCGCGGATTTAAGAGCTTGAATGCCTGCACAGGCTTTTTCCATCTCAGGATCTGTCCATTGATGCGGAAAGCCTTCGCATTGCTTGGGCTTAGCGGCTTGCACGCGGCAAGTGTTTTGTTCGGTGAGGAAAATGCAGCTGCCGTCAGGTCGCTCGATTAACGTAAGTCCGCGTCTGTCGGGACAAATCGTGCAGTAGAGCTCCAAAAAATCTTCGACCGGTAAGTCGAGCAATTTGGCCATGTCGTCGATTTCTTGGTCGTTGACCCGCACGATGCCATGCGGGCGGCAGCAATTTCCGCAGCAAAGACAGCGAAATTGGCTGAGATCGAGAGCCATTACGCGAGCTCAGCCAAAAGGGCATTCAAAAATGCCACGCCAACACCGGTGCCGCGCTCACCGTCAAGTGCAGGACCGGCGATGTCCACGTGCAGGAACGGACCTTCGTATTCGCCTAAGTGCTCGGCAATAAATTGGCCGGCGGCGGAGGTTTGTGCGTTCATTCGATCGCGCACGGAGTTCTTCATGTCGGCGACTTTGCTAGAAAATTCAGCGCGATAGAATTCTGGACACCAGGGAA
>JAZUEA010000223.1:0-21461 GCA_045639945.1 Myxococcota bacterium | reverse complement strand
GAAATGGCGCAAGCCCTTGAAGAACTTACGAATTCGATCGATCGCGACATGCAAGCGCTGCACGACGACACGCACGCAGAAGAGCAGCGCGCATTGAGCGAACTGCTGGACGAAACACGCGATTTAATGAAGCAGGAAGAGGACTTATCGAAACGAACGGCGGAGGAAGCGGCGCGCGAAGCAAAAGCTCAGGAAGAATTTTTAAAGAAAGAGGCAAAAGATCTTTTTGAAGAGCTGATTTCTCGCGCGGATTCCATTCGTATCAACTTGGAATCATTGGATTTTGAAAACGCTCGTTACATCGATACGCAGGTTTTGCGTGCCCAAACTTCGATCGACCAACTTCGCTCTCAGCTGGTGGCGCATCAACCATCAAATGCGTTGCAGTGGGCTAAAGAACTTTTGGAACCCCTTGAAGTTCTTAGGTATTTTGCGACGACGCAGCGGGATCGAAATACCGTTTTTGACATGAGAGACGAGGATGAAGTGATCATCGCCAAGCTTCGCCAAATGATGAATCAGGCCAAGCAGAAATCTGGCGGCAGCGAGAATCAGGACAACCTGGCGAAAGAACAAGAGAAAATCAAAAAAGGCGCCGAGCAACTGAAGCAGAAAATGGAGCGATTGGGCCAAGAAAAACCCAATTTAAAGATGGACATGCAATCGCTCAACGACGCACAAAACTCGATGCAACGCGCGCAGCAAGGCTTGGAGCAAGGCTTGCCGCGCCACGCTCAACTCGATCAAGACGCCGCGATGCAGTCGCTACAAGGCATGATTCAAAGCCTGAAGCAAGCGGGTTCTCCCAAACCGGCTGAACGAAATTCACGAGGATTCAGCCACGAAAAGGTCGATATTCCAAAGAGTTACCAAAGTCCCGATGCGCTACGCCGCGAACTTTTGGACGCCATGAAGGGACAAGCGCCGGACGCCTACCAAGAGCAAGTGAAGCGCTATTACGAAGGGCTTGTACAATGATGTTTTTATTACGGATTTTGTCGCTTTTCGTTGTATTGATGGCGCATTGGACGACGGACGCGTTCGCCAATCCGGAAACACTGCGAAAAGCAACGGTGGCGCTTCAACACTGGAAAGTTGAGGAAGCTCGCAGGCTTTTGGAGCCACTTTTGCCGTCGGATGATTTGGGCGTCACGGCGCTTTTGGCCGAAATTTTGTTCAACGAAGGCGAGTACGCGAGCGCTGCCGCTGTGATGGAAGTGATTCCTCAAAATGTTTGGCCTGCAGTGGATGCGCTTCGAAGCGAGATTGAAAACACTCGACAAGCGCTGGCGGGTTACGAAGAGGAGCTCAGTCCGAACGGCCGTTTCAAGGCGCGGTTCAAGAGTCGTGATCGATTGCTTTTGCCGGCACTTTTTGACGTGCTTGAGCGGCAAGACCAGGCATTGCAAGAGGATTTCGGTTTTCGACCAGAAGGCACGGTGCTGATCGAAATCTATCCAAGGCACGAAGTTTTAGCGCAGGTCACAACGCTCACCGAGGAAGATCTGGAAACATCGGGCACCATCGCGCTTTGCAAATATAACAAATTGATGATCACTTCGCCGGGTGGTTTGGCGCGCGGTTATGGCTGGCGCGACACGGTGGCGCACGAATTTGTGCACTACTATGTATCGAAAATCACAGGAGAAACGGTTCCGATTTGGCTGCATGAAGGCATTGCCAAACTGGAAGAAAATCGCTGGCGCCACACACCCAATGAACCGCTTGAGCCACAGGAAGAAAACGCGATTGCGCACGCGCTCAAAGACCAAAAATTCGTGACATTCGAAGAGATGCACCCATCGATGGCGAAATTGCCGAGCCAAGGAGCGGCTTCGCTCGCCTACGCCGAAGTGCACTCGGTTTTGAAGGTTCTGTTCGAAAAGCACGGTTATGAAGGCTTAAACGCGCTTTTGCGGTCGTTGGATCAGGGCACTTCGCTCGATTTGGCGCTGCACTCAACGTACGGCTACGACTTGGCGGGGCTTTGGCGATTTTGGAAAAATGCAGCGCCAACGCTGGGTTACAAAATTTGGCCTGACTTAAAACCGCTGTCGCTCAAGTTCAGTAAACCAGGCGATCCGGTCGATCCGCTGGAAGATGATTACGCGACGATTGAAGAGAAAAACACAAAAGATTTAGCGCACTTAGGCGAACTTTTGCGTGCTCAGAATCGCCATTTAGCGGCACTTCGGCACTACCAAAAAGCCATGGAGATTTCGGGAAAAGGTAATCCAACCGTTCAAAATGGCGCGGCGTCGGCACTTTTAGCGCTTCAGCGGCCGGCGGAAGTGGAAGCGCTTCTCGAAACCGTACTCAAGTGCTACCCCACATTTTTGACTTCGTGGCTGAACTTGGGACGCGCGAAATCGGCGTTAGGCCAAAACGAGGCGGCGATTGCTGCGTACGAGGAAGCGCTCGCGATTAATCCGTTCCATCCTGAAATTTACGACGCGCTCGAAGTGCTATACACCCGCGAAAACAATCAAGAAAAAGCAAATTTTGCGCGCAAGGCTAAGGAGATTTTGAGATGACCGAAACTGAATCCGCGTTTGACCAAATGAGCGACGCCGACCGCGTTACCGCTGCACGCCTTGCTCGCGATCGCATTACCGAGGCTCTTTCAAAACGAATCGTCGGCCAAAAAAGCGTTCAAGAATTAATGCTTTGCGCACTTTTGGCGCGTGGCCACAGCTTGTTCATCGGCCTTCCAGGATTAGCAAAAACCCTTTTAGTTCAAACACTTGCAGATGTTTTAGGCTTGCGATTCAACCGAATCCAATTCACACCGGATTTGATGCCGAGCGACATCACCGGCACCGACGTTTTGGAAGAAGACCGAGCGACCGGGAAACGGGCCTTTAGATTCATGCAAGGTCCTGTTTTTACTCATCTTTTGCTCGCCGACGAAATCAACCGTACACCGCCCAAAACGCAGGCCGCGCTGCTTCAGGCAATGCAAGAAAACCGCGTGACCGTGGCGGGTCATCATTATCCGCTTGAGGCGCCGTTCCAGGTTTTTGCAACCGAAAATCCCATTGAGCAGGAAGGTACTTACCCGCTTCCAGAAGCGCAGCTCGACCGTTTCATGATGATGATTCCGATTTCGTACCCAACGGCCGAAGAGGAATTGGCGGTGGTTCAGCAAACGACAGGCGCCGAGTTGGAGCCGCTTTCGCCGGTGCTCAGCTTGAAAGAATTGCTTGAATATCAAGCACTTGTGCGTCGAATTCCGGTTTCGGACCACGTTGCAAGTTACGCCGTCAAGCTGGCGCGCAAGAGCCGTCCGACAGATGAAGAAGCGCCTGATTTTATTAAGAATTTCGTAAAGTTTGGTGCAGGTCCACGTGCAAGTCAGAGTTTGATTTTGGCTGGCAAAGCGCGTGCCCTTTTGGACGGTCGCCTGACGGTCAGTCGTGAGGATATCAAAGCGCTCGCGCCGTCGGTTTTGACGCACCGCGTTTTGACCAACTTCCACGCCGAAGCAGAAGGGTTGTCCGCCGGCAATTTGGTGGCGCAACTCATCGAAGCGACTCCAATAAATCTCTAATTATTTCAGCAGTTTAAAGCAAACCAGCCGTGAAAACCGACCTTTGCCCGCCTGAGTTAATGAGCCGCATTGCGCACTTGGGACTCGCCATCCATGGCCGCGTTGAAGGCAGCGGCTGGGGCACACACCGCAGCCAAGCACATGGCACATCGGTGGAATTTGCGCAGCACCGTGCCTACACGCCCGGCGACGACGTGCGCCACTTGGATTGGAAGGTGTACGCCAAAAGCGATCGTTACGCCGTTAAAGTCTTCGAAGACGAGACAAACCTGCGGGCCCTGCTCGCCGTGGATGTTTCCGGCTCAATGGATTACGCGCGCAACGGATTGCCCACCAAAGCGCGCTACGCCTCGCAACTCGCAGCAGCGCTGTCGTGGCTCTTACTGGAGCAGGGCGATCGCGTTGGGCTGCTGACCTTTAACGACTCGCTTGTGCATTACGCGCCACCGGCAGCACAAAAAACTCAATTTTGGCAACTCGTCGAGCTTTTGGAACACATTGATCCCAAAGGGAAAACGTCGGCTGCTGAAGTTTTGTCGTCGCTCGGCGAGCGCATGCCCGGTCGTAGCATGGTGATGCTTTTTTCGGATTGCTTCGATTTTTCAGGCCGACTCGCAGCCGTAGCGAAGCAGCTGCATCACCAGCAAAAACGCGTCATCGTGTTTCAAGTGCTTGATCCCGACGAAATGGAATTGCCGTTTGACGATCTCACGGCATTCGAAGGGCTCGAAGAAGAGGGCCGCATACTGCTCGATCCGAGCGGAGTTCGCAAACAATACATCAATGAAATCAATGAGTTCTGCAAAAAGCTTGAGCTCGAACTCGTTGACGGCGGCGTGGAATACATCCGCGTTTCAACCGCTTGGCCCGTGGAGCAAAGTCTGCTCAAACTTTTAGGTGATCGCTCGTGACTTTCCTCTCGCCATGGCTACTGTTCGGTCTTTTGGGTGCAGCGATTCCGATCTTTCTGCACCTTCTGAAGCGAAACAATCCGAAAATTATTAAGTTTCCGGCGATTGAATTTCTTCGCCGAGCTGAAAAACGCGTGGCCCGTCGACTGCGCGCCAAGCAACTTTTGTTGATGGCGGTGCGCGTGGCGCTTTGTGTCACACTGGCGCTTGCGCTGTCGCGTCCCATGTTTGACGCAAAAGTCGGTGCAGCAAGCGAAGTTGCGTCGGATGGTCGGCCGCTCGTTTTCGTGCTCGACGCGTCGTATCCCATGGGCTACCGCCTTTCGGGCGAACGCCTTTTGGATCGCGCACGTCGCGTTTTTGAGGAATCGCTCGACCATTTGGGCCAGACCGCGCCAGCCGCGCTTGTGATTGCTGGCGACGAAATTGAAGTGCCAACCGCAGCACCGACATTGGAATTTTCATTGCTTCGACAAGCGGTTCGTTCGGCCAAATTGGGCACGCATCCAAGTCGCGTAAAAGAGGCTCTGGGTTTGGCTGTTGGCTTGTTACCGGCCGGCGGTCGCGTGATTTTGCTGAGTCATCCAGGCACTCAAGTATCTGATTTTATTTCAGAATCTCAAGATTCGCATGAATTTTTGCGCATCGATCTCGCCAACGGTGAGCCGCTGCAAAACCATGCGTTGCTTGAAGCGACAGCCGAACGCGCACGCGAATTGGGAGCAGGGCAGTGGCGCATCAGCGGTCGCGTCGCAAATTTTTCGACAGAGCCAGCCAAGTCGCTTTCGCTTGCGCTCAAAATCAAAGGCACCGAAGTGGCGCGCGGTCTGCTCGATTTGGAACCCGGCGAAATTCAAACGAAAATTTTCTATGCACGTTTGAGCGAGTCCGAAGCCATCGAAGCAGAACTCGCACTTGAGCCGGACAATTTGACGGCCGACGATACGCGACCGATTCTCATCGACGCCGCGCCGCCCATTCACGTGCTCGCGGTCAACGGCGATCCAAACGAAAATCCCTATCTTGACGAGCTATTCTACACAGAAAAAGCTTTAACTTCCGGAACGTTACATTCAATTGACATCACCATCGTTGACGAGTCCGCCTTTGAAGAAGCGGACTTTAAGCCGTTCGATGTGATTTTGATGGCCAACGTGAATGATGTTTCACGTGAAACATCGCGAAAATTGAATGCGTTTGTACAAGCTGGCGGCGGACTTTTCTTGGCTGTTGGCTCACGCACATCGCCCAGTAAATGGAATGCGATGTTGGGTGAGCTTTTGCCACGTCGCTTGCGCGATTTGAGACGAGCCGGCGACATTGCATCCACAACGGAAGGTGGTGATGCGCGTGCGACTCGCATTACCGGATTGCCATCCGAGCATCCGATTCTTTCGCCCTTTGGTCCTCGAAGTAGCCTAACTGAAACAAAAATCGAGCGTTACGTGCTGCTTGAACCCGCGCCAGACGCAAAGGGCGAGGTGCTTTTGACACTCGATGATGGCGCGCCGCTTTTGATAACGAAACCGTACGGTGCCGGCGAAGTGGCTCTGCTTACATGCAGTTTGGATCGCGATTTTGGCGATTTGCCGATTCGCCCCGATTTTCTTCCACTTTTGCAGCGAAGCGTTCACTTTTTGGCTGGTCGCCAAGAAGGCGCGTCTCAAGCGGTTTTGGTGGGCCAACCAGCTGCAATTCGCGGTGTAACCTCTGAAATTCACAGAGTTTTTATTTCAACGCCGGCAGGCGAGCGACACAGTTCGGAGCGTCCGCACAACGGCGCTTGGCAGTTTACACACACTGACGTGCCAGGCATTTACCGCGTTTCACCGCCGCCGCCTTCCACGCTTAATCTGCCAGGATTTGTGGTCGCACTCGATGCGCTTCAAGGCGATTTGCGCGCGCAACAGTTGGAAAAATCTGAGGATTCTCAAAAATCTGGCGCGTCGTTGGAAGAAAGTTTTCCAACCGAGTGTTGGCACTGGGCACTCTTGATGCTGTTTTTGTGGCTCTTAATCGAAGCCGTGTTGCTCATGCGCTTGCCGGATAGCGAAAAGCGGCTTTCAGAAAAGGAAAACGCCTAGTGTTTGAAGGTCCGCAAATCATCGCCGCACTGGCATTAAATCACGTCATCGGCCGAAGCAACGCTCTTCCATGGAAATTATCGAATGATCTTGCGAACTTCCGACGATTGACGAAGAACGGCACGCTCATCATGGGTCGCCGCACCTTTGAATCGCTGCCTGGTCTTTTGCCCGGTCGCCGTCACATCGTCGTGAGTTCAAAAATGACCAGCTCAAACGGCGTTGAAGTTGTTTCAAGTTTTTCGCAAGCAATTGAAATTGCGGGGAAATCGCCTTGGATAATCGGTGGCGCATCGATTTTTGAAGAAGCGCTTCCCGTTGCATCACGGCTCTGTTTGAGTGTCGTGTTTGCAACACCAGACGGCGACACGCTTTTTCCAACTTTTGATGCAAAAAATTGGCGCGTCAAAGAAACAGCTTTTCAACCAGCCGACGAAAAAAACGAGTTTAGTTTCAAATACTTAGATCTCGTTCGTGCCGAAGATTTTCCGGAACTATCGATTCTTGAAACGCCGTTTCCCGAATCGCTGGCTCACACCGCGACCGGCGCTGAGATGGTCGGATGACAACGGTAGTTTTCAAGCGTGATCTCGTCGCTCTTCACATCGTCGAGTGACTCAAGATGCGCCGGCAACACAAGCTTGGGCAGCGGATACGGCTCGCGATTGAGCTGCAACTTCGCTTGTTGCAAGTGATTTTGGTACAAATGCGCGTCGCCCAGCGTGTGAATCAACTCACCCACTTCAAGATGCGTAACCTTGGCCACCAGGTGCGTGAGCAGCGCATAGCTCGCAATATTAAACGGCACACCCAAAAAGAGATCGCCCGAACGCTGGTAAACCTGGCACGAAAGTCGGCCAGCCTGCACATAAAACTGAAACAGCACATGGCACGGCGGCAAGCGCATTTCGCTCAAACAGCTTACATTCCAAGCACTTACGAGCAATCGCCGAGAAAACGGATTTTCGCGAATCTCGTTCACAACCTGCTGAAGCTGGTCGATAGCTCCACGCTCCGACGGCCATGCTCGCCACTGAACACCGTAAACCGGCCCCAATTCGCCGTTTTCGAGCGCCCACTCGTCCCAAATATGAACGTTTTTTTCTTGCAGCGAACGAACGTTGTGTTCACCGCGCAAAAACCAACACAGTTCTTCTTTAACACCACGAAAAAACAAGCGTTTTGTGGTAACAGCCGGAAAGCCCGCTTGCAAATCGTAGCGCGTTTGCGTGCCGAAAATGCTGACGGTGCCAGTGCCCGTACGATCTTCGCGCACCTGCCCAGCGTCCAAAACGCGGCGTAAAAGTTCAAGGTAAGGTTTCATGACCACGCAGGATGACAAACTGAGTCTGCAATCGCAACGGCCTACTGGTAGTCCGCGCGTCATCGAGCCAATTTGCATCGCCCAACGCATCGAACGGCGCTTCACGCTGTGCACCGGAAAAGGCGGCGTGGGAAAATCCACGGTTGCTGCGCTTTTGGCTCTGCGGTTTGCACGACACGGCAAACGCACGCTGCTGTGCGAGCTCAATCAGCATCAAGAGCGCTTGGCGCCGCTTTTGGGTCATGCACCAGTTGGATCTAAGATCAGCGAAATCACTGAGAATTTATGGTGCGTCAACATTGAACCACGCGCCGCAATGGAAGAATACGCGCTGCTCAAACTGCGCTTTAAAAGCATCACCCGACGAATTTTTGAGCATGCGGGCGTTCAAGCGCTCATCAATTTGATGCCCGGCCTGAATGATTTGGTCATGCTCGGCAAGGCCTTCAATCACGAACGCGAAACCGCGAAAAATCACCCTGTTTGGGATCGCGTGGTCATCGATGCACCCGCGACTGGACACGGCGTGCCGTTTTTCCGTTTACCACAGACCATTTGTGAAGCTGTCCATTCCGGGAATCTCTACAAAGAAGCGCAGGCGATGCAGCAACACTTGGCGGATCCGGCGCGAACCGCCGTTCACATGGTCACGCTGCCCGAGACGCTGCCGATTTCGGAAACTATGGAATTGCACACGCGATTAAAGACAGAAACCAACCTTTCGCTGGGTTGCTTGTTTGTGAATCGTTGTTTGCCGCATCCGACTGTAACTCTTCAAAATTGTTCTGATTTACAAAAAACTCTGCCGCCTAATTTGGAGCCGTGGCGCCAGCATCTTTTGGAAAAGCAACGTCAATTTGAGCACAGCGAGCAATTGATTTCGGCGCTTCAAAATTTGGACATGCCGCTCATTCGCTTGCCCGAAATTGCGAACTCAAATCGCCTAAGTCTTTTGGAATCGCTGTTGCCGGCCTTTGAGGAAGCGCTCCAATGACCTTCGATGCCTCATTTTTTGAGCCGTACCGATTGATTGTTTCCACCGGCGCGGGCGGCGTGGGGAAAACCACAACCGCTGCAAAAATCGCAACTTCCGCAGCTCAAGCCGGTCGACACGCTGCCGTTTTGACCATCGATCCTGCACGTCGCCTGGCTGAAGCGCTTCGTTTGCAAAACATTGGCAGCGCGCTCTACACGCTGACGACTGAAGATTGGTCGCGCCTGAATTTACCCGCGCCACAAGGCTCGCTTTCCGCCATGATGCTCAACCCCGCACAGATTGGCGACGAGCAGGTTCGGCGGCTTTCAAATGCCCCCGAAGTCACCGAAGAAATTTTAAAAAACTCGTATTATCGGGCATTTGCAACATCGCTTTCGGGCAATCAGGAATTCATGGCGGTTTTGGAGCTCGCCACGCTTTGCAACGATTCGCGTTTTGATTTGGTGATTTTAGACACGGCGCCGGCGAATCGGGCGCTCGACTTTTTGGATGAGCCCTACAAACTCAGTCGCGCACTCGAACACTCGACACTACAAGCATTTTTTAAGCCAGACACCGAAAAACGCGGTTTCTTCCAGGCCGTTTTGCAAAAAGGCCAAGAGTTGGCGATGAGCAGCTTGGAAGCACTCACTGGCCAAGGCTTTCTAACTGAACTTTCCCGATTTCTTTCACTTTTTTCTAAAATCACGCCAGGCATCAAAATCGCGGCCCAGAATCTTCAGTCGATTCTCACCCATCCAACAACCGGATTTCTCATCGTGACCACAAGCGAAGATGGGCCGCTTCAAGATGCGCTCGAACTTCGCCGCGAACTCGCACGCCGAAAGCTGACCTTCGCTGGATTTTTGTGTAATAAAATCTGGACGTTACAACCGACTTCGACCGAAGGCGACTTGAACGCTGTTCGCGATTTGCTCCTGCGCGCTGCACTTCAATCCGAATTCGAAGCCGCTCAAGAACGCATCGCTCGCGACCGCGCCGCCATCGAACTGCTCTCCCGCGAACGTCCCTGCCTCATCGCGCCGCTCGAGTAGAGCCAGAGCTTTAAAAACATAATCTCGCCTTGCTGAGAGATCCGCAAATCAGTTGCGTTTCCGGTAACTTAGCCATTTTTTAAAGTTCAAATTTCTTGACTTTCTCTAATCAAACCTGGAGAATTGTCGCTTTGCATCTTTTGGAGTTAGCTATGTCTTTGACACCAATAGAGTGGCTCGGTTACGCGTCATCTCTTTTAGTTTTGATCTCACTTTCCATGAAATCCGTTGTGAAATTACGGATTTTAAACGGCATTGGTTCTGGCCTCTTTGCTCTCTTCGCGTTTGTGACAGAGTCTTACCCAACCTTCGCCATGAACGCGGCCTTGGTTCTCATCGACGGCTACTATCTCTACAAAATGTTGCACACGGTTGATGCGTTTGAGATCCTCGAGGTCCAAGCCGGCGACGCTCTGGTTCAACGCTTAATCCAGCAGAATCAGCTTGATATTGTTCGCATTTTTGGACCTGAGGCTCTCGCGCAGGCAACTCACTTTGCCGTTTACATGCGCAACAACGATTTGGCAGGTTTGGTCGGTTGGAAGCCTCTGGAAGACGGAAAGGCCCAAATTTACATCGATTTTGTCGTTCGCAGTTACCGCGACACCGCTGTGGGCCGCCACTTCTTCGTCAACGACACGTCGTTCTGGCAAAAGCGCAATTTCGAAACGCTCATCATGAAAGACCCGAGCCGTTACCACGCGCCCTACCTCGCCCGCGTGGGTTTCGTGCAGCAAATCACGACCACCACGTGGACTTGCACACTTTAATCGCTCTGCTATTTCGTCCCGCCTCTTTTCACGATAAACTCCACAAACTCTTTGAATTTCGGCACTTTTCATAGAAGCGCCCGTGAAAACACTTTTAAAAACAATTGCTCTGACTTTCTGTCTTTGCGCATGCAGCGAACCTCCGCGTTTTGCCGACACTCTCGCAACGCACGAAAAAATCGTGGTTTTAGCGGGCGACGCATTCGACGGAACATTCGATCCACGCCAAAATACGCGAGCCTGGACCGGTAAAGTTTTGGGACTGATTTTCGAAGGCCTTACGCGCATCGAAAACGACAGCTTGGAACCAACGCCCGCTCTGGCCAAACGCATCGACGCAATTTCTCCCACCGTTTATGAAATTGAGATTCGAGAAAATGCTCGATTTCACAACGGAAATCCGGTTTTATCGACCGACGTTCAAGCGACTCTCGAAAGTTTCAAAAACCCGGCTTTGAAAAGCCCGCTCGCGTCACAGTATCGCCGCATTCAAAAAATCGAGATTTTGGGGCCGCGACTTTTGCGCTGCACGCTCGACGAACCGCACGCGCCATTTTTAAGCGACCTGTCGATTGGCATTTTACCTGCAAGCTCCATTGCGCCGGACGGCTCGCATCAAGGTCCTGTCATTGGTGCTGGTCCATACAAACTGCGCGAGCGCCGCGGCACAGAAGAGTGCGTGCTTGAGGCATCGCCGCACTACTGGAATGGCGAGCCGGCCACACCATACTTGGTTTTTCGCACTGTTTTTGATGCCAACACGCAACTTTTAGCGCTTCTCGCGGGAGCTGCCGATCTTGTTCAAGGCACAGTCACACCGAGATTGGCATTTTCGTTGGGCAAACACGCCGAAATTGAGGTCGATACCGCGCCGGGCGTGCTTTACAGCTACATCGCGTTCAACATGCGCGACCCGATTGTGAGTCGGCCCAAAGTTCGTCAGGCGATTGCGCTGGCCATCGATCGAGAGCGACTCATTCACCACAAATACATTGATACAGCTCGACTTGCGGCTGGCATGTTGCCAGAAGGTCACTGGGCGCACAGCGACTCGGAGACACATTGGCCGCACGATCCAGCCAAGGCGCGTGCGCTTTTGGACGAGGAAGGCCTGACCGCTGCGCCGGGTGAAATGCGCTTTCGACTGAGTTTTAAAACCACGACCGATAAATTTCGGCGAACGCTTGCAAAACTCATTGCTGCAGATTTGGAAGCAGTGGGAATTGGCCTGGATGTTCTACCGCTTGAATCTGGCACGCTTCTGCGCGACGCAAAATCCGGAAACTTTCAATTATTCTCGCTACTTTGGGCAGATCCAAGTGAGCCGCATTTTTACAACTGGATCTTCCACAGCGACCGAATTCCCACACCGAGCGATCCCGGCAAAGGCGGCAACCGCGGCGCCTACCAAAACGCACGCGTAGACGAACTCATCGACCAAGGCCGAATCAGCGTTAATCGCAACGATCGAAAGCGTATCTATCGAGAATTACAGGAGATTATTTCCAACGATTTGCCGTATTTGAGTCTTTGGCATGAAAATGTCTTAGTCGTGCGCCGTCGCGAAGTCCAAGGTTACAAAGCCACGCCCAACGCCTCGCTTTTTGGACTTTGGCGCGCATACAAAGAAAAGAGTCAAAAATGACCCAGTTTCCAGGTAACCAAGTTTTTTCTGCACGACGCCCCACGCAAACACCAAAGAATTCAGACACTTGGCAAAAATATCGCTCGTTTGTGATTTGGATTTTGTGCTTTGGACTTTGCCTCGCGTTTTTCTGGCCTAAAAAGATGCCTTCCGTTGGCGAGCAGCTCGAAAACGTGCAACTCATGACGCCACAAGGAGAATCTTTTTCTCTTGCGGATTTTGAAGGCAATTGGGTTGTACTCGATTTTTGGGCGACCTGGTGCCCGCACTGCAGACCCGCGCTCGAAGCGCTGAACGAACTGAGCGACGAAACTCCCGGCGGCCGACCAATCGTGCGCCTCGCTATCAACTCCGAAGGTTTAAGCAACCAAGAACTTCAAAAAGTTTGGCAGTCGCGCGGCTACAACTTCACAGTCATTCAAGACGCCAATAGACGCCTCGCGAGTCGATTCGGCATCGACAGTTTGCCATCGCAGATCATTTTGGATCCGAGCGGCCGCGTCGCCAAAACCAGTATCGGCGCTGTACACAGCGGTTCTGCTAAATCTCGCGCTCAAAATTTAGCCCACGAAATCGACGCTCTCTAAAAATGAAAAAGCCCCGCGAATCGCGAGGCTTTCAAAAATTCCGAATAAAATTCAGAACTTATTTTCCGTCGCGCAAACGACGAGCGATGCGAGCGTGCTCACGGTTGCCGATGACTTCGCGGGCGTGCTGGCGATCGATGGTGCGAATCACGCGGAAGTGGTTTGCCTTGACGTCGTGAATGCGCGTGAAGCTGCGCTCCCAGATGTGCTTCGGGAACTTGCCAGCCTCGGCCAAGCGAATCATGGTTTCCAAAACCTCGACTTGCGCGTCAAGGCTGCTGCAAACGAGGAAAACATCCACGCCGGCTTCGAGCGCCATTTCGGTCGCCTCAGCCATGGAGTGATGATCCGCGATGGCCTTCATTTCCAAGTCGTCGGTGACGATGAGTCCCTTAAAGCCCAGCTCCAAGCGCAACACATCCTGCAAGAACGTGTGGCTGAGCGACGCCGGGCGCTCAGGATCGATCTTGGGGTAAACGACGTGGCCGGCCATGACCATGTCCAAGTGCGGCTGGCTCTGAATGAGCTTTTGGTAAGGCTTGAGTTCAACAGAGCGAAGGCGCGCGAGATCGAAATCGCACGTCGGCAGCGCCAAGTGGCTGTCCTCTTTGGTCGCTCCCAACCCTGGAAAATGCTTACCACAAGCGATGATAGAGTTATCGTGCAGACCACGAACAATCGCTCGACCAAGCGATGTCACCTTTTCGGGATCATCCGAAATGGAACGCTTGCCAATGACCTGATTGTCGGAAGGCACATTGATATCGAGCACCGGCGCAAAGTTCAGGTTGAAACCCGCAGCCGTCAACTCACGGCCAATTACCGCGCCCACTTCGTACGCCACAGAAACCGAGCTAACTTTGCCCAGGTGCTGCATGTCGGGGAAGAAGGTGAAAGGTTCGGGCAGGCGATGCACCGGACCGGCTTCTTCATCGATCGAAATAAACGGCGGAATACCCTGACCGCGCATCCATAAATCCTCGTTCATATTGAGGATTTGCTGCATATCTTGCAGGTTGCGACGGAAAACGATGTAACCGCCCAAACCCCATTCATCGTCCAAGCGACTGAGTTCAGGCGAGAGACGCAAACCGTCGAAACCGGCGATCAAGCGTTGACCGATGCGTTTTTTCAGATTCGCGAGCTGGCTCATCAAGACCTCCGGGGGTAGCTTACACGTAACCCATTTTGAGAACGGGGAATGTAGAGATTACCAGGGTATTGCTCAAGCTGCAAACCTGCTTGCACCGATCTTAACAACTTAATCTGTGTTTTTTTGAGCTCAAACCAAAGAGGAGCACATGAAAATCTTTCTCGACAGCGCAAACATCAACGAAATCCGCGAAGCACAAAGCTATGGATTGTTAGATGGCGTCACGACCAATCCATCTTTAATCGCTCGAACAGGTCGAAAACTTTGTGAAATTATTAAAGAAATCAGTCAAATCATTGATGGTCCAGTCTCTGCAGAAGTCATCAGTTTAGACTTTGAAGGAATGTGCAAAGAAGCCAAAGAGCTCGCTGCCATTCGAGAAAATGTCGTTGTAAAAATTCCAATGACACTCGAAGGCTTAAAAACAGTGCGTTGGTGCAGTGAAAAAGGCATTCGAACCAACGTCACCCTTTGTTTTTCACCGTTACAAGCTTTGATGGCAGCCAAAGCTGGCGCAACTTACGTGAGCCCATTTGTGGGTCGGCTGGATGACATTGGCCAAAATGGCATGGAACTCATTCAGCAAATTCTAAAGATTTACAGCAATTACAACTTTAAAACAGAAATTATCGCAGCAAGCGTTCGCAATCCTTCTCATGTTTTACAGATCGCCATGATGGGCGCAGACATCTGCACAATTCCGTTCGAAGTGATTCAGAAACTCGTGCGACATCCACTCACAGATGACGGCCTGGCAAAATTTTTAAAGGATTGGAAAGAAGCGCAGAAGTGAATCTTTAGGAAAATCAAAGAGTTCCGGAGATTAGTCAGCGTTCCAAATGTAGGTTCGCTCTTCTTCGGATTCACCTTCCACCTTGTAAAGCGGACTCATGCCACGCTTTTCGATCAAACGATCGACCGGCTCAATGATGGCCAAAAGCGACGAAACACTTCGCAACTTGAAGTGATGCATCAAATCCAAGGTGGTCACTTTGCCGTTTTTCTTAAGGAATTTAAGAAAATCGTGCGACGAGCTGCTCAACTCAACCTGAAGTTCAAACAGATCGTTCATCGGCGGCACATCAACTTTCGGTGCGGACGACTTGCGATCGAATTGCGGACCAATCCAACGCCACGCGCGGCTGCCGTGCAAAACAAAAATTTGATACGGCAAGCGAACGCCGTACAAAGGCGCCCAGCGCGCAATCGAACCGGTTAATCCACCGAGCGCTTTGCCAACCTTCAAGTTGAGCGCTTCCATCGCTTCTTCAATACGAAGCGTCTTGCGCGTACGAACCAACTCCAAGAATTGCTGAGAACGCTCCGGCAACTGCGCGAAAAATGCATCGTAGCGCTCCGATTCAGACATCTTGCTGAAATCGCGCGTGGCGTTGCCCGCCGCTTTCGCAATTTTGCCCTGGAGTTTCGGCTCACGATTCTTGGCGCGAAGTTCACGCGCTTTTTCTTTTTCTTCGGGAGACATCGGTCGACGGCCGCGCTTTTTGGGCATCGGAATCGACGTGAAATCTGCCTCGGGCACGCCCGCGTTCAGTTCAAACAAAACACCAGGAATCGACTTGTTTTCCGGCAAGCCTTCCTGAACGCGCTTTCCAACGGCAACGAGAAGATCGGACAGCGCTCGTGCGACGGCCTCATTTTTCAAGGCATCAATTGCAATCGCGAGTTTGATCGACATGATTTTCCAGAAAGATTTCAGATTTTAGAGGGAAGAACGCATCAAGGTGTACACAGTCGAAAAACTTACTCAGTCACCGACTTACGAACGCGCACACCTGCCATTTGACGCTCAGGCTCATCGTCCGACGCAGGCAAATCCGCCGGATCAATCCACTTCCAGCTTGTCTCACCCGTGTCAGAATTCACGGTAATGAGGCATTTTTCCAAACCAACTTCAGACAAGGCATCGCGAATCGGACGAACGAGATCGGTGATCGCAGACGCGCGAGAGAATCCAAAGAATTCAAGCGCCTTGTTCTTGGTGAGAAGTTCGCCCTTCTTGCTGTGTTCGCAAACCAAATCTAAGAATCGCTTCGAAGAATTCGAAAGCTTTTCAATCACCGCAGCCAAGCGCTGATCAGAAGTTTCAAGCATCACAGCATCAGAAACTTCAACCTTGGCTTCCACTGTTTCAGTCGTCGCTTCCGGCGCCTTCACTTCCGACGCAGAATGATCCAAGCCAATCCAGCGCCAAGCACGACGGCCCTGCGGCCCCTTAACTGCTTCAAACGGAACATTGACACCGTAATCCGGCGCCCAACGCGCGATCGAGCCTGTCAAACCGCCCATAGCCTTGCCGACGGTCATGTGCAACGCTTCCATCGCTTCATCGATCGTGACTGTGCCGCACTTTTGAACAAGCTCAAGGAACTCACGAGAACGGCTCGGCAACGAAGCGAGGAACTTCTGATAACGCTCTTCTGGATCTTCAGACTGCACAACAGCGCTCTTGCGAGGCGCGCGCTTCACTTCTTGAGTAGCAGGAGATGAGACATAAGTTGTCTGAACATCTTGGATATTGGCATTTCCGAGGGCTTCCATCAAACGCGCCAACGCTGAAGCCACAGCGCTGTCGGCCAAAGCCGCAATCGGGATCTGAACTCTCATCGACATAACGTCACCCTTTACCCACAAATATCGCACTTGATAGCGCAGATTTTTGAAACAAAGCTCTTATCGGAACTTACGCATAAAAACTTAAAGAGAAACCTTATCTTCTTTAATTTTTTTAGAACTGAACATTCTATCGCAAGTCCTTAGAAGTTCTCTATTTCCTAACAATTCCAGCGAATTACGCCAATTTGTTAGACTGTAATTTTTACTATTTAGATCTATTAAACCAAAGTATCGAAATTTTGTTCTGATTTTTTTAGTCAAAAGCGTATTTTTTTTGAATAAATTTGAGTGGTCCCGTTTTTGTTGAGGAAAAGGACGCGAAATGCCAAACGTTTGCACAGCAGAAGTCGCGTTGCCGTTGCCTTTGCGCGAGCTCTTTCATTACGCCATTCCAAACGAGCTCAATGATCTTGCTCAAATCGGCAGCCGAGTCCTTATTCCTTTTGGGCACCGTCAGTTAATTGGTTGTATTATCACAAGAGACACAACGCCTCCTGATGGTGTAACGCTTACAAATATTCTGCAAGTAGTTGATGAAATACCGGTTTTCACACCTCTTATCATATCACTTTCAAAATGGATGGCTGATTACTATGAGACATCTATTGGCGAAGTCTTGCGTTGTGCAACTCCACCAGGTAGTGAGCCAGAACCAGTTGCAGCATTAAAACGAGTTGTAACACCAAGTTATATCAATCAGAAAATGCCAGAATGGCTGGCCTCGCTTCCCGTTTCCGAACTAGTGATTGCGAAGGATTTGAAAGTCTCACCAAGACAAATACAAGCCGCAATCAAAGCTGGATGGCTTGAACGCACTTTTGTGATTTTAGAACCCAAAATTGCGCCACGATCCATCACTCAACTCAAGGCAGTGCAAGCAGTTCCGGCTCGAAAACGACCTTTGCGTTGTGATGAAATTCAGGCATGGCTCTTAGAGCATGGTCCAACATCAATTCCTGAATTACGACGAGTATTTACAAATGCAACACCGCATCTTCGACGATTAATAGATGAAGGACTCTGTGTCGAAGAAGAAGTGGAGCAAACGCGCGATCCCTTTTTTGGTACACATGTTGAGCGCGATACACCGCCTAAATTAAGTGACGAGCAACAGCACGCTCTCGACGAATGCAAAAAAGCTGAAGGATTTCATGCATTTTTGCTTCAAGGCGTAACAGGTTCTGGCAAAACAGAAGTCTATTTGCATCTCATTGAACACACGATTTCTCAAGGCAAACGTGCGCTTGTATTGGTGCCAGAAATCGCATTAACGCCACAGCTGGTTCAACGTTTTCGTGCAAGATTCGGAAATGAAATCGCGGTGTTACACTCGGGACTGAGTCCGCAATCGCGATTTGAGCAATGGCGCAAATGCCGAAAAGGTGAAGTTTCTATCGCGATCGGTGCGCGCTCTGGCGTGTTTGCACCACTCGATTCTGTAGGCCTCATCATCGTGGATGAAGAGCACGATCCATCGTTTAAGCAGGGTGATCGCCTGCGATATCAAGGTCGCGACATGGCATTGGTGCGCGCAAAACTCGAAAACGCCACCATCGTGCTCGGCTCGGCCACGCCCTCTTTGGAAAGCACAAGAAACGCACAGCTCGGAAAATACACGCTTTTACGGATGACGCAGCGTCCAACTGGCGGTCAGCTGCCACAAGTAGAATTAGTGGATTTGCGCATTCATCGACCGCCAAACGATGGCGCGCCTCTGTTTTCGCTGCCATTGCGCGACGCCATCTCAGAAACGCTCGAACGACACGAGCAGGGAATTCTCTTTTTAAATCGAAGAGGTTTCAGTCACATCGTTATTTGCGGCGCGTGCGGCCAGCGCCTCGAATGTAATATTTGTTCGATTGGCTACACATGGCACCAAGCCGAACAGCGACTGCGATGCCACTACTGCGACGCGCGACTCACCATGCCGCCACGTTGTCCGCACTGTGGCGCCGACGCGTTGATTTTGCCGGGGCAGGGCACTGAGCGCGTTGAAGAAGCGCTGCACAATTTATGGCCACAAGCGCGTGTGCTTCGGCTGGATCGAGATGCGGTTTCATCGGCCAAGCGCCTTGAAGCGGTTTTGAGCGCGATGCGCCGTGGCGAGGCAGACATTCTAATCGGCACGCAAATGGTCACAAAAGGCCATGATTTTCCAGGAGTTACGTTTGTTGGTGTGTTATCTGCCGACGAGAGTTTGGGCTTTCCTGATTTCCGAGCAGCGGAGCGAACTTTTCAGCTTTTAACGCAAGTTGCAGGTCGAGCTGGTCGTGCACAGCGCCCAGGCCGCGTACTCATTCAAACTTTTGATCCCGATCACTTTTGTTTGCAGGCCATCGCGGCGCAGGATCACGCAGCGTTTTCAGAACAAGAGCTGCATCTTCGTGAAATTCGCCACTATCCGCCGTTTGGCTACGCGGTGCTCATTCGATTCGAAGGTGAAGACCGTAAATCTGTAGAATTATTAGCGAAACAAGTTGCAAACGAAATTTTGAAGGCCAAAACACAAGTGACGATGCGCGGTCCAACGTTCGCACCCATCGCGTTAATCAAAGGCGTGTCGCGCATGATGCTTTTGTTACTTGCGCCCAAGCGAGCCATTTTGCGCCAAGCGTTGGCGGCGATCGATCACAGCCACTTTCAACAGCGCGTCATTAAAGTCATTTTGGATGTAGATCCTTACGATTTTCTTTAAAATTTCGCGATGTTGTTGCTCACAGACCGTTCCAGATTTAGGATGCGCGCGTGCCAAAGCACGTTCTCATAGCCGAAAACGATCTGACCCTGGGCAGCGCGATTGCTCGACGACTTCGAGCTCGGGGGGTGTGCGCGGTTCACTGCGCCTCAGCGCAAGAGATCTGGCCTGCGCTCGCGGCATCGCCGTTTCTGCTTGTTTTGAGCCTCACTCTCCCGGAACCGGATCTTTGTCGCGAACTCCGCCGTCACCCACTGGGCGCGTTGGTACCCATTGCGCTTTTGGGAACCGGCCACGAGGAGATTTGCTCGTTAGAACAAGCACTTAATGCAGGTGCCGATCAGTTTTTTATTAAGCCAACCGGCCTGGAAGCACTGATTTCCTACGCTCAGCAGTTTGTTACGCAAACCACTGACGAGCTCTACTTCCCTGAAATTACTCAGCAATCTCCGCAAACCTTTTCGCCGGCTCCTATTCCTGCGCCTATGCCGGCTCCTATTCCCGCGCCTATGCCGGCTCCCATTCCCGCGCCTATGCCGGCTCCCATTCCCGCGCCTATGCCGGCTCCTATTCCTGCGCCCATTCGAGTAGCACCGCTCCGGCTTTCGCCGGGTGCAATTTCACGAGCGGCAACGCCGGCCTATTTGCCGCCGCGACCGCAAGAAAACCAAGGTGCAGGTTTGTTAGAGCGCGTGGAATCACAGTACACGCTTGCGCAAACTGCCGATTATTTTAGGATTTTAGGAGTCTCTCGAACCGTGACCGCGCGTGCGTTAAAAGCTGCTTACGAATCTCAGCGCGACGCGTTCGCAAGTGCAGAAGCGACGGAAGATCCGAATTTAAGAGAGAAAATCGCGCAAATCCTTGAAACGTTAGACGACGCCTACGCCATTCTTTCGTCGCCGCGCTTGGCAGAACTCTACACCGCCGCTTTGGATGCGGCCTCGGAGCCTCAATGGCATGCTTAGAAATCGTTTGCTGGCCCGATGAGCGCTTGCGCACCGTCTGCGAACCAGTTACCGAATTCGATGAAAATCTCAAAAAACTAGCAGACGACATGCTCGAAACGCTGCACAGCGTACCGGGCTTGGGACTCGCCGCGCCGCAAGTCGGCGTCCACAAGCGCTTGGTCATCATCGATGAGCACCTCGGGCATCCCTACATTCTTGTAAATCCTCGAATTGTTTCACAATCTGGAGAAATCGACTGGAGCGAAGCGTGCCTTTCCGTGCCAGATGTCAGCGGCACCATCACCCGCGCGCGCAACGTCACCGTCGAATATCAAGCGCTGGACGGCAGCCCACAAACACTCGAAGCCCAAGATCGCCTGGCCGTTTGCCTCGCGCACGAATGCGATCACCTTGACGGGCGCCTCTACTTCGATCACTTGGGCACATTCGAGCGCAAAGCATTGCTCAATCGCTACAACTCGATCCGGCTTGCCGCCGAATCCAAATCGCAAAGGAACGAAACGTGACGCCTGCAGATCTTCGCGTCGTTTTTATGGGCACGCCCGATTACGCTGTGCCGACGCTGGAAGCCCTTATCGAACACGGTTGCCAAGTGGTCGCCGCCGTGAGTCAGCCCGATAAGCCGCAGGGTCGCGGTCGTGTGCTCAAAGAAACACCGGTTGCGCAGTGTGCCAAATCGCACAACCTGCCGATTTATCAGTGGCCGCACTTAAACAACGAGAGCTTTCGCATTTTAAGCGAGCTCAAACCCGATTTGATGGTGGTGGTCGCGTACGGCCGAATTTTGCCCAAACGCTACTTGGAAATGCCGCGATTTGGCTGCTTTAACGGCCACGGAAGTTTGCTGCCGCGTTGGCGTGGAGCCGCTCCGATTCAATGGGCGCTCTGCGAAGGCGACGCGGAAACCGGCGTAACCATTATGCAAATGAGCGTTGGCATGGACGAAGGCGATGCCGTTTGGGTTCGCCGCACCGAAATTTTGCCCGACGAAACTTCCGAAATGTTGTTCGAGCGCTTAAGCCACATAAGCGCCCAAGCCATGATCGAAGCCATCGATCACTTGCTTGACGGCACGTTAACCGCAACGCCGCAATCCGAACTTGGTG
>JAZUEA010000222.1:0-3285 GCA_045639945.1 Myxococcota bacterium | reverse complement strand
CTAAAATGTAGGGTGACAAACGATTTCGCTGATATTGGCCATCGGGCGGCGGTAGAGCTACGCCAATCAGTGCGCCTGCAATGAGTCCGCCAAAGTGAGCGCCATGTGCTACGCCACCAATGAGAATTCCGAAAATCGTGGTGTAAGCGGTCCATCGAATCATGATGTTGCGGATCAGAATGCCGCGTTGATCGCCGTCTAAATGGCCGCGAAGCATGGCCATGCCGATGAGGCCGAAAATGGCACCAGATGCACCGACAGTGGGAACGAGCGAGGTCGTTGTGAAAAGCATGGGTGCGAACACGCCCACCATGGCGCTCACGTACCAAGTAAAGAGCAGGCGAGCGGTGCCAAAGCGCGATTCAATGAGTGGTCCGACTTGTACCAGCGCGAAACTATTAAAAATAATGTGCGCGAGTCCACCGTGCAAAAACGAGTAGGTGAGTGCGCGCCAAGGTTGAGCCAAGTTCAGAGCGCTCATCGAAGCGCCGAGGGTGTAGTACTCACTCCAGTCTGATGGATTGGTGAAGAAGTTCCCAGATCCATAAAAACACTGAACTAAATAGCCAATAAAAATGGTGACCAACAAAAAGAGTGTGCCAGGCGGTGTGCGAATTGACGAAAGTCCGAGCGTAGCGAGTAAGCGACGAAGCCAGTGTGGCATCCAATTTCTCCGGCCGCAGCGAGGGCAGACTTTGTCGTTTTCAGAACAAAGCTGGCCACATGTGCAGATGTAACGTTTGTCGTTTGCGTCACGCGAGTATCCGCTGGAACGAGTCTGACCAGCGGTGCGTGCTTTCCACTGAGCTTGAGTGTCGGATTGTCCGCAAAGGCGATACCAAAAGTAAAGAATCTTGTATTTCAAATCCGACATGCTGATCTCCAAAAGAAAGCGCAACCTTAGTGCCTTTGAGCTGGTCTGCAAGGCTCTGAGCGTTTCATCGTGTACCAAGAATGCGTGACTATATTATATATGGAAATTTTACATGTTTGATGCTGTCGCGAAATCTCTTCAATTTGTGAAGTTTAGAAATATTGTGCGTCTTGGAGCAGTTTATTGAGGCGTGCATGTTTTCAGCTGCGTTCGAATCAAGTAGAGTTCACGCCTTCGTTGGAGAGTCCCATGAAAAAATCGCTTATTTTGATGTTTGCGCTGCTCGCTTCTTCGTTGGCGTACGCGGGAAACGCGTCGGTGCGTCAAGGCGTAAGCGGCAACACAGTCGCGACGCTCAGCGGAGATTCTGTGCGTGAAGGCGTGAGTGGCAGCACCGTCGTTTCGATCAGTGGCGACTCGATTCGTGAAGGTTACGGCGGAAACACCATCATCACCTTAAGTGGCAACTCGGTCCGCAAGGGGATGAGCGGAAACACGATTTTGACCATCAGCGGCGATTCAATCCGTCAAGGTTCAGGTGGTAACACGCTTTACACAATCAGCGGCAATTCGATTCGCCAAGGTTACGGCGGAAACACCGTTTTAACCATCAACGGTTCGTATTCTCCCATTGAACTCATCGCAATGCTTTATGTGGCGCTGCCCGAAGTGCGCCAGCTGTTCCGCTAATTCTCATTTTCACAAACGCGAGAAATCTCATGGTTGACCTTCGTGAACACTTGCCGGTTGGTGTCGACGAGCCCACGATGCGCCAAGCAAGCGCGTATGGTCGTGTCAAACTTCCTCAAAGCGTTTTGCACGCGTTGCAGTCGAATGATTCGTTGCTTCGAGATGTGGTGTCATCGGCGAAAATTGCGGGATTGTTTGCCGCAAAGCGTGTGCAAGATTTTGTGCCACGCGCGCTGAATGCACATCTGACGCGAAGTGAAATTGAAGTCATGCTTTCTCAGTCGGCGTCTGAACTGCGTGTGACGGCGACACTTGAAGCGATTGATCGCATGAATCTTGAAGTGCACGTGATGTCTGCCATTATGGCGGCGTCGCTCGCGGCTTATGAGATTTTGGTGGCGATCGATCCATCGGTTCGGGTGGAAGTGGTCGAGTTGACGGATCGGCAAGGTGGCACAGAGCCTGCTTACCATCGTCCAGTTAAGATTAAGCGCTTGGGTGCAGCGGAATCGCTCGATGCGATCGAGGTAACTGATCCTGAAATCGCCGCAGAGTCGACTGTGCCGTCGCAACCTGTGCATTTAAGTTCGGCGCCTTCTGCTCGTCATTCGACAGGTCCGCAACCTGCGCTGAAAACACTTGCACCTGAGCACGCTGAAGGTGAAACAACGCCGCCTAAGTCGAAAAAAAAGCGCTTGTCCGAGGCGGCGCGCGCCTTGTTGCCGCAGGTTGAGTCGCTGCATTGCGAAGACTCTGGCTTGTTATGTCACTTGCAAGCGACGACCATCGACGATGCTTATATGTTGGGCGATCTCGCAAACGGTTTGGAGGAGCATTGCCGCTGGTTTGGTGTTCGTCAGGAAGGCGAAATTTCGGGCGCGTTGCTCATCACCGAGGAACACAGCCGTCCGCTTTTGATGACGTCGGGCACAACTGCAGCGGTCGAAGCGTTGTTTGCTTCAACGTATGCTCAGTTGCCACAACGTTTTTTTGCGCAGGTACCGCGTCCTCATCAAGCTGCACTTGAGACATTCTACGAACTCGAAAATGAGCGCCTCATGATTCGCATGGGCATCGATTTGTGTGATTGTCACCTCGCCGGCGATGTGGATGGCGTAGCGCAGCTTAGTCACACGGATACCGGTGCGCTCATGCAGCTGCAGCAGTACAGCCCGGATAATCTTTTCGATCCTGCGTTGATTGGCCAAGGTCTCTACTGCGGTTTGCGTGTTCAGGGTGAGCTCGTCTGTTGCGCCGGCTTACACGTGCTTTGCGATCAATACAACGTCGCAGCATTGAGCAGCGTGGTTACGCACATCGATCACCGCGGACAAGGTTATGCAACGCGTTGTTTGCGGTGGCTTTTGCGAGAAGTTCAAAAACGCGTGGATTACATGGCGCTCAACGTGGCCAAAGACAACGAAATCGGCGTTAAATTCCTAGAAAAATTCGGATTCTCAAAGCGTTACGAATTTATCGACAGCTGGGCCAGCAAGCGTCCACAGAGTTTGCAAGGTCGCCATCCTTGGGGCGACACCATCGTTCCTCTCTAATTTCTCTGCACGACTTTTACCTTTTCTTTTCATAAACTTATTTTCATAAATTGCAGAAGTTGTTTCTTGCTTTATGAATCTATTTCGAAAGTTTAACTTTATCTAAACAGATAAATATATAATTGGTGCTCTTAGAGCAAGAGTACTTAACTTGTATGTGAATAAATT
>JAZUEA010000221.1:0-6530 GCA_045639945.1 Myxococcota bacterium | reverse complement strand
CTCGTGCACTTGACGCACTGAGTCTCATTAGCGCATACCGGCGTGTTGCTCAGCGGATCACAGCCTGCATAGCTGCAGAACGGCGCGCCACCAGAAGTACAACTTACAGTGTTATCCGAACAGCTAATCACACCCGTGGTGCAGGTTGGAACACCCGTGGTGCAGGTTGGCGCAGCAGCAGGACGGTTTGAATCGCACAGCTTACAACTACCTTCGAGACAAATCTGTCCATCTTCGCAGTCGCTTGCCGACAAGCATCCCATGCATTCGTAGTTATTGCTTTCTGTTTTTTTCTTACAGAAAGCTTTGTCAGATCCAGGCACACATCCGGCGTTATTGATCGGATTGCAGCTTTGGCATGTGCCAGCGTAACAATACTCTTGCCTGTTTGCCTCGGAGCTACATTCTGAATCCACCGCGCATGCGCGGCACGATTGACCTTCTGCATCACAAATTGGTTCGTTGGTGCTACAGCCATTGTTTCCAATAAAAGCACTAGGATCACACGTCATGCAGCGACCACGGTTCAAACTACCAGGTGTCGTGATGCAACGAGTATCCGAGGGGCAAGTAGGATTAGATATAGAATCACATGCAACACAAGCACCTGCATGACAAATCGGCGTATTGCTATTTTTATCGCAACCAGCATTACCGTCAGGGTTGCAGGCTTGACAGTTATTGTCAACACAGTATGCACCGGCGTAGTGATTGGCACAGTCGGAATCACTACTGCAGGAAGTACATTCGTTATTTACACAACGGTTGCCAGCTGCAGAATTCGCACAGTCGACGTTCTCGACGCAGTTAACGCACTTGCCATTATTGCATTGCGTATAACCAATACCTGTACAATCCGCATTATTTCTACATGCAATGCAGCTGCCCGCAACACAGATAGGTTTTTTATCAGACGAGCAGTCCGTCGAGCTCGTACAAGGTTCACATTTACCGCCCCTACACGCTAGATGTTCTTTGCCTTGTACATTGCTACAGCGAGTAAGCTCATTAGAGTCGTCACATGCCACGCACTTATTTCCATTACCCGCATCATCCTCAATGCAAACGGGCTCACTTGGATTTTCGCAGCCTGCGCTTGTCTCCAAAATGCAACTTACACATTTACCAGTGCTCAACTGACATTTCAGATTGCCGTCACATTCATCATCGCTTTCGCAGTGGCGGCAAGCCTTGGTGATCTTGTCGCAAATAGGACCAGCATAAGAGCCTTCGCAATGAGCATTCGTGAGGCATTGGCGACAAACATTATCATTTGTATCACAGTGTTTATTTAATGAATTCCCCGTGCAGTCTGTTTCTTTTATGCACTCAACACAGTAGGCGTTCTTAACTTTACAAGCTTCAACTTGGCGAATTTCTTCAACGCATGAATCAAATTTAACAAGGCATTCGTTCGTGCACTTGCAAGCATTATCGCAACTCTCACAAGCCTTTTGGCAGTTTGCTTTTTCTGATGTATCTTGGAGCTCATCACATTTCTTGCACTCATAAGCTCCACAAGCTGAACACGTTGTCCCATCGCAAGAGATCGTGCTGCATGCAGGAGCATTTTGAGCTCGGCATTCGTGAACTGAGAAAACAACTGTTTTGGCTTTTTCAGAGTCTACTGCGTTCTGAAGCTCCTCTGTTTTCGCTACAATGCAAGCATTGTAATCTTCTGTACAGCTCTCAATCGATTTATCAGTAGGAGGGCATGAGTCGCTTTCGCCATTTTCAGCCGATTTATATGGATTATAGCAGATATTCTTAGAGCCCGTACAAGCAGGATTCTCGCCACATGCGCAAGTATTATTGTAGCAGTTATTCGTTGTAGTCCCAGAGCATTCATCCCCACCACGCTGACTACTTACCGAGCAGTTTTTCACTGTGTTCGGAACGCAAGTATAGCTTTCAGTTCCCAACTGGGGATTATTGCTCAAAGAAACAGGAAGGCAAATCTCACCTTTCGCGCAACCATCGTTATTGGTGGGATTACAACCTTCACAGTGACCCAACATACAAATCGGTGTATTTTCAAATCCCGTCAAATAGTCTTCACGGGCAAGGCATTCACTTGAACCATCGGAGCAAGCACGACAAACGCGCGTTGTGGGATCACAAATCGGAGTCGAACCACTGCAGGGATAGTGTGTATTAACATTGCATCCCACGCACGAACCATTTTCACAGATAAGGCCTTCTCCGTAGTTCGAGCAAGAGAAAAGCGCTAAGTCATTTAGCTTAGTTTTTTTCGTTTCTTCATCCTGGGTTGAATTTATAATTTGTTCTCGCTCAATTTCGATCTCATCTTCAGGCCTGCAATTGGCACACACCGGTCCATTGTTTTGAGACATATCGCAAATCGATTTCGACTCATTGCAGCCTAATGTAACAGATGAGCCAGATGAAGATGTTGTAATCAAGCAAGCTACACACTGACCTTCTCTGCCATTCAAAGCTAAATAATTGTTATTATTATTTTGAGCGCATTGAGAGATTGAAATCGATTCGCCGTTGCTAATTTTTATAAACGAATTACAAGCAGAAGCACTCGATGCAACTCGTGTATCATTGCACGGAACGCATTCCGTTTCACCCATCACGCCATTTTCATCGTAATTCTGAATACAGATCGGCTTATCCACAGGGCATCCATTTGTGAAAACTCCACTTGCCCCAAAGGCATCCTCAATAATCGTAGGATTCTGGATCGTCAGAGAACAGACGCCACACTTCCCACCTTGGCAGAATTTCTTATTTTTCTCTTCAGGCTCTGAGCTCCCAGCTGCGCGCATCTCGCAGTAGCTGTTTCCATAGTCTTCGTAATTACCATCAGTAATAGGATAGCGAGTTGCATAGTCAGGTTGTGAAATGCAGCCAACACAGACGCCATCATCGTTGTGGCACAAGGGATTAGCGCTTGTTTCATCACAGGCATCAGCATCATCTCCCGATCCACAAACGCACTCATATGTACCAGCAGATGTCTTCTTACACTTATTTGTTGTCTCTTGCTTAACGCAGTTAGTGGAAACCCATTTTCTGCTACCCTCGTCATACGAACCACCGCAGGCAGTATCTAAATTAATGGGGAAGCACGAAGGATTCCTGTTTCTAATCGATGCAGTATTAGAATTAGAGGCATATCCGTCATCGCATTCATAGATACATGCAGATTCATAGGATCCCTCTGTCCACTCACAAGTGACCTTTGCGTGCTCAATCTTTACATCTGGATTTTCAAAGTCATGAGTACAATCTCGAGGACAAAGTCCATCAGGGCACTGAATACGGCAGCATTCCGCTGAATTGTATTGGACATGCACCAAATCAGCCTTTGTCATCGGCTCGCATGGGAAACCAAGGATGCAGTTTTCTCTATCCCACAGCAAAATATAGTTCGTATCTTTGTCACGCGGTAAAGCTACATCATCCGAGACTGGACGTAAGAAGTCTTCATCAATGTAACCGTCGCAGTCATCATCCTCTTCATTGCAGATTTCAGCTCCGCGAGGAGTGCACTTGTAGCTACATAACGCACTGTTATCAGGATTACGATCTGTCAGCTCTTTCCCTTTTGCATATGCGTTATTGAACGGGTTGTCATACTCACCAAGGCATTGATCAATCAGGCATTTATACTGATTTGTCTTTTGATCTTTCTGGCAAGTCGTTTTCACACCATTCGCATAGTCATAACCGCAAGAGATATCACAACTACCGCAGTGTTCGTCGGTATTGTATTGATACTTCTTACGATCTTCGTGCGAGGTACCCAGGCGGTTGCCAAATTCATCAATGGGATAGCCATCATCATCTGTTACGACAAATCCCTCATCAACCAAACCATCGCAGTCATTGTCTTTATAGTCACAAAGCTCAACTCGGTTGGAACCAGGCGTAACAGCAGCTTCCAAGCAACTAATACGAGCGGCAGGATCATCATTACGCCAAACAGAGCATTCCACTTGAGGACGATAGGGATTGCCATTTGAGTCGTAGCTGACACCGCACTCATACCTACCCTTACAAGCGCAGTCTTCGCCGTCAACATAGAGTTTTTCTTCTTTTGAGTTATTACCGTCTGATAATGGGAATTTGAAGTTTTCTTGATCTTCAAGATACATCGGCAAGTAGCAAGTTACGCTCTCAAGCTTCTGCATTTCAGGCGTACCGACAGTTGCATAGGTGCACCTGAAATCTCTTTCACAACCATCTTCGGGGTTACCATTCACATCACGGTAGTTCTCATCACAGGTATTAATGACACATTCACCCATTACACAGGACCAAGTCGCGTTGTAACCTGCGCAAGAGTGGCCACAAGCACCACAGTGATCGATCGTGTTGTAAATCAGTCCTTCCGTTTCACCAGGTTGGATCACAGAACCGTCAGCCGTCAGAGGCACACCATCTGCGTTGGCATAAACGAAGTCTTCATCAATGTAGCCATCGCAATCGTTGTCTCTACCGTCGCAAATTTCTTTTGCACCAGGGCGAGAAGACCTCGATCCATCATCGCAGTCATATTCCGGGCAGTCCGTTCCACCACCAGGGCAGCATGGCAAGAAGCCATCTCCGTCTTTATCGAGATCTTCGTCGGTACGACCGTCGCAGTTGTTATCTTTGTAATCACAGATTTCGACTGCATTAGGATGAATGTCAGGATCTTGGTCATTACAGTCTCTTGTGCTCTGACCATTGGTGCCACAAATAGTGTAACCATCACCATCTGCGTCAAAGTCTTCATCCACCAAACCATCGCAATCGTTATCCTTTTGATCACAGATTTCAGGGGCTGCTTCAACCCACTGCTCGCGATTATTGGGATCACGGTGCCTTGGATAAGAGTTCGGATCGTTGTCATCACAGTCTTGGAAGAAAGAAGCCAAGTCACCGCATTGACCATGCAAGCAATCACAGATCTGGGCACCATCACCATCTTTATCGAAGCCTTCGTCTGTCTCGCCATCACAGTCGTTATCGACACCATCACCGCACAATTCCTCGGTGGGAGAGATGTCACATTTCAGCCCCTTGATACCACCTTCATCAGGGTTACAAACCGCTTTACCAGCTTGGCATGCACCCGTACCGCAAGATTCACCCTTTGAAACCAGTAACGAGCTTCCATCAGTGGGAACGAAGTTCAGCCTTAACAGAGCCAAACCACCGTAAGTACCGCCATTTACATAGGGCTCATCAACCTGGCCATCACAGTTGTCATCCAAGTTGTTACACGGCTCATTCTCCATGATCTTCTTAAGAGTCGGAGTTGTGCCCTCAGGGAATGTAAGATCTTTGCGGATGTGCTTGATTTCAGAGGGGAAAGTTTCCGCAGTCCACTGAAGTTGTTCCTTGGTTGCAACCTTATCATCGTAAGCAGCAGCACAGATCAAAGAAGTCTGATCTTCGGCACAAACCACGATGGCATCTGTGCAAACACCAACACTGCAGGACTGACCCAAGTATTTTGGATCTGTAAAGCGAGAGTCATTCAAAGCAACAGGCTTGCCATCTTTAAAGTCTGCTTTGAAATCCTCATCTGTTTCACCATCACAGTCGTCATCGTAATAGTTGCACAACTCCGCCATAGGAGCGTGGCCACTACCATTACATGGACCAGTGCTTGCGCGGCCAGTGCTGCAATCGGTGTCATCATCCTGAACAGTCGGCACGCACCAACCACCGTTTGGTTCACATCCCCAACGCAAGAAATCCCAGTAAGAGGTACCAGCGTTTTCAACTGAGAAACCAAAAACCGGTGCACCACGCGGGCGTTTCACAGATGCATTCAGACGACCGTATTCATTCTTTTGGATCGTGCGCACCAGCTTGTTATCGATCCAAAGCTCAAAGAAACCATCTGTCGTTCCTGCGTCTGTGGTCGCCGGCGGCATGTAGCCGAAGCGGTATGTGTGATACTCAGTTAAGTCCGTTCCCGTACCGAAATCAGAGCTGGTTCCAGCTTTTTTCTGCGGAATACCGATCTTGTCGCCACCAATGCAGATACGACCACGCGTATCCACATCGGGCCACAAAACCAGCACGGCAGCGCAGTCATTGGAACCAGGTTCCAACTTCATGCGCGCTTCAACGTAAACGCCCAGCAAATCATCTGCCGCTCGACCATCGTTGCGATCGTCTCCGGCGTAGAAGTCGCCAAGGAAGTGAACTTGTTGCGTAAACAAGATCTTCATGATCTTGCCCGACAAGCCATTTCCTTCAGCTTCGATCGACAAACCATCGATTTCATTCGGATCTTCAACGAAATAGAGTTGAGAAGACTCACCGAGTGATGTGTTTGATGGCAATTTGCCGAAGTTGAAAATACCGGAAGCGCATGGATCGGGCGGCACACAAACCTGCTTTACGCAGCTATATGTATCCGGGCAATCGGCGTTTTCACTGCACGGCGGGAGCTTGGGCTTGTCGTCGCAGCCCAGGGAGAGCAGCGTACCGAGGGAAAGCCCCAAAAGACCTAATGAAATCGCGGAGTTATTCTTTTTCACGGGTACATGCTCCCATCA